>DATKZW010000541.1:0-5423 GCA_035527775.1 Sumerlaeia bacterium
CTAATCCCTAACCCCCAATCCCCCCATTCCCATTGCGCCCAGCCCGCTTCCTTCCTATTATGACCCCCAAATGGGCAAGCGCTCTTACCCTCCCCGCCGCGCCGCGCCGCCCCAACCCGCCGCGCCCCCGCCCCCCGGAGAGCAAACCCTCCACGGCGCCGTGATCCGCTTCACCTTCCAGAACGCCGAGAACGGCTACGCCATCGTCCGCTTTCGCGTCGACGAGGCGGAGGGAGGCCTGAGGAAGGGCGAGGAGATCGTGGTCACCGGGACTCTCCCGGGAATCGAGCCCGGTGAAACCCTCGAGATGACCGGCCGCTGGACCACAAACCCGAAATACGGAAACCAGTTCGCCGTCGAGTCCTACAGACAAGTCCCGCCGGCCACCGCCGACGGCATCCGCGCCTTTCTCGGCTCCGGCATGATCGCCGGCATCGGCAAGGAGTACGCCGACCGGATCGTCAAGGCCTTCGGCGAGAAAACCCTCGAAGTCATCGACAAGGAACCCGCGCGCCTCCGAGAAGTCGAGGGCATCGGACCCAAGCGATACGACAAGATCCGCCGCGGCTGGGACGAGCATCGCGAGATCGCCGCCATCATGTCGTTCCTTCAGTCCTATTCCATCTCCTCGACTTGGGCGTCGAAAATCTACCGCTTCTATGGCAACGACGCTGTGCGCCTCATGCGCGAGAACCCCTACCGCCTCGCCATCGACCTGCGCGGCATGGGATTCAAGAGCGCCGACAAGATCGCCCGCAGCGCCGGCATCAGTCACGACTCCCCGGAACGCGTCCAGGCCGGCGTTCTCCACATCTTGCGCGAGGCCGCCGGCGACGGCCACACCTTCGTCCCCTACGACGCTCTCTCCGAGCAAGCCCTCGAAATGCTCGGCATCGACGATCCGCAGCAAATCCGCCAAGCCGCGATCGAGCTCTGCAAGGAAACGGCCGGAAGGAGCGGCCCGCTCGCCGTCGCCGAAAAACTGCCCGAGGGCGACAAAGCCGTCTACCTCAAAGGCCTCCACCACGCCGAAACAAGCGTCGCCGCCTACATCCAGAGCCTGCGGATGACCGGCAAGTCGCTCCCCCGCATCGACGCCGCGGCCGAGCTTGCCCGCTACGAGGCCGACACGAAGTTCGAGCTCGCCCCGCGCCAGCGCGAAGCCGTCGAGATGGCCTTGCGTGGCGGGGTCGTCATTCTCACGGGCGGCCCCGGCACCGGCAAGACGACGACCGTCCGCGCCATCATCGATTCGTTGCGCCGACGCCAGGTTTACGTCGTTCTTGCCGCCCCGACGGGTCGCGCCGCCAAACGCCTCAGCGAAGCCACCCGCATGGACGCCTCGACTCTGCACCGTCTCCTGAAGTGGGACCCCAAGAAAGGCGCCTTCTCCTATAACGAGTACAACCCTTTGCCCGCCGACTACGTCATCATTGACGAGGCGTCCATGCTCGACATTTCCCTCACGCACCAACTGCTGAAAGCCGTTCCGCCCACCACCTCGCTTCTCCTCGTGGGCGACGTCGATCAGCTCCCGTCCGTCGGACCCGGCAACGTCTTGCGCGATCTCATCGATTCGGGCGTTCTGCCCGTCGTGCGCCTCGACACCGTTTTTCGCCAGGCGCGCCGCAGCCTCATCATCCTCAACGCCCACCGCATCAACGCCGGCGAGTTCCCCATGCTCGTTCTCCCCGAGGACCAGGACGACGCCGGGCCCGCGCGAAAGAGGAAGCCCGACTTCTTCTTCGTCGAGCGCGAGGACCCCGAAGAGGCCGCCGCCGCCATCGTCGGGATCGTGCGCGACCGCATTCCGCGAGCCTACGGCCTGGACCCCATCGCCGACGTCCAGGTCATCACGCCCATGCGCCGCGGCGTCCTCGGCGCCGTCAGTCTGAACGAGCGACTCCAGACCGCCCTCAATGACGACCCCCGCACCCTCGTGCGCGGATCGCTTTCCATCCGGATCGGCGACAAGGTCATGCAGGTCGAAAACGACTACGACAAAGACGTTTACAACGGCGACATCGGCATCGTCTCATCCATCGACCGCACGGACCACACGGTTCGCGTGCGCTACGACCGGCGTCACGTGGACTACGCCTACGCCGATCTCGACGAACTGGTTCTGAGCTACGCCACCACCGTCCACAAGAGCCAAGGAAGCGAGTACCCCGCCGTCGTCGTCCCGATCCACACCCAACACTACATCATGCTCCAGCGCAACCTCTTCTACACCGCCGTCACCCGCGGCAGGAAGCTGGTCATCTGCGTCGGAACGAAGAAGGCCGTAGCCCTCGCCGTCCGAAACGCGAAACTCGCCGAGAGACACAGCGGTCTGCGACAGCGATTGATGCGCGCCGAAGGGGGCGGGGGGCAAGGATGAATTGGGGTCAGGGACGTGGAGCGCGCATCCCTCCTTCGAAGAGACGCTTGCCGTCGCCTTCCTCCTCCCGGGCGTCGCTTCGCGGGTCTTGGGTTCCACGTTTCGGACGTGTTTTGGATTTCCGGTTTGTCTTGGGCTTCAGACCTGCTTCGAGTTTCGGATTTCGGATTTCCTGTCTGCGGACCGGGATTGAGCATCTCCAGATTCAAAGGTTCGTCCTTCGCCTTCAACCCCCGGGGCGGCCATCAGACGCGCTCCGCCGTGATGAAGAAGACGCGTCCCTTCTTGCCCAAAGCCTTCTGCTCGAAGCCTGTGAGCTCGTGCAGGTCGCGATCCGGGTCGGAGTCTGTCCCGTTGGCCACGACCCGGAAATGCGGCGACCGCTCGAACCGGCAAAGGACCTCCTCGAAGTGCCAGAAGAGGTCGACCTTGACGAAAACCGGCGCGCCGGGGCGCAAAATGACGCGCATCGTCTCGAAAAAGGGCGTCTGAAAGAGCCGGCGCTTGGCGTGTCTCCTCTTTGGCCACGGGTCGGTGAAGTAGACGTGCAAGGCGTCGACCGACCCGGGCTTGACGTGGGTCGCCAACAGGCGGGTCGCGTCCGCCCGAACGATCCGCGCGTTCGGGATCCCGTACTTCGCCATCCGGTCGCGCGCCAGCCGCGCGTAGCGCAACGACCGTTCGACGCCGAGATAGAGGCGATCGGGATGCTCTTGTGCCGCGTGGCGAAGAAACCGCCCGTTGCCGCAGCCCACCTCGACCTCGACCGCCGGCTCCCCGTCGCCGGCCTGCCTGGCCGGCAGGCCAAAAAGATCGCGCCAGTCAATGGGTCGGCTGAGATCTTCAACTTCGAAGAATTGCCCGGCGACCTGGAGAGTTTGGCGGTTGCGCGGTGGATGCGGACCGGTCTCGCAGGTTTTCAAAGATCGCTCCTCAACTCGGGGATCGTTCTGAACTGGACTTTGCACGGCTGATTCCGGTAAGAAGAACGTCGCCGCTCATGAGATCGGCTCCCTTCCCTGCAAGATACAGGATCGGCAGCGTGCGGGGCAAGCGTTCGGGACAGGAAACGAAAGGAAGGGGGCGCATCTTGACCAAGCGCCAGGATCTCGCGACGAGTGTCGGCGAGCGCCCGGCTCGGCCAACCCGCGGATCCAGTGAGAGCCCGGCCAGAAAAGCGGCGCTGAAGGCGTCTGGAGACAAAGGGCAGGATCGCCCGTCGGAGACGGCCTCCCAAGACAGAGGAAAGGGCTCGGGATGAAAGACCAAGGCTCTCCATCGTTGGGATTCGACAAACGGATCGCACGTCTGGCAAGAGAGGCGGCGCGCGCGAGACTGGACGCTTTTCTCGTCTACACGGAAGCTAATCGACTCTACTTCACGGGCTTCCAGTCGAGCAACGGGATCCTGGTCGTCGAGGCCGACGGGGTCGGTGAGGCCGACCGGGTCGGTCGGGCCGGGCGCGAGCCGGAGTTCTACACCGACTTCCGCTACATCGAGATGGCGCGTCAAAGCGTCGCCTCGGCGAGGGTGCAACTGCTGGGAGACCTGCCGCGCCGGTTCGGTCCTCTGGCGAAGAGACGCAAGTGGCGCCGCGTCGGCTACGAAGGCGAGATCTCGACGATCCAACACAAGTCGTTCCGCGAGGCCATGCCGGAGGTCGAGGAGTGGGTCGAGGCCCAAGAGGCAATCGTGCGGCTTCGCGCCGTCAAGAGCCGCGCCGAGCAAGCCGCCGTGCGCCGCGCCGTGCGGATCGCGGACGAGGTCTATCGGCAAACGATCGCGGAGGTCCGCGTGGGGATGACGGAATGGGACATCCGGTGCATCTTGCGCCGATGGGTCGACCGCCTGGACGCCGAAGGCGAGGCGTTCGACTCGATCGTGTCGGTCGGGTCGAACAGTTCCAAGCCGCACGCCAAGGTCACACGCCGCGTTCTCCGAAGGGGGCAGCCCCTTCTGATCGACATGGGGGTGCGCATGGGGCGCTACTGTTCGGACATGACGCGGACGGTCTTTGCCGGAGAGCCGTCGAAGAAGATGCGGTCGATCTACAAGATCGTCCAGGCGGCCCAGTTGAAGGCGCTCGAGGCGGTGCGCGCGGGACGGCGCTGCTGCGACGTGGACGCCGCGGCGCGCAAGTACATCGAAAAGCGCGGCTACGGCAAATTCTTTGGGCACGGCTTGGGACACGGGATCGGGTTGAGCGTCCACGAGCCGCCCGCGTTGAACGCGAAGACCAAAGACCGGCTTCGTTCGGGGATGATCGTGACGATCGAGCCGGGGATCTACCTGCCCGGCATCGGAGGGGTGCGCATCGAGGATACGGTCATCGTGCGACCGGGCGGCTGCGAAATCCTGACGCAGACGCCGAAAGACCTGACCGTGGTGGAAGGATAAGGCCGATGGGGTCGGTGAGGCCGACGGGGTCGGTGAGGCCCGCGCGGCCCGCGCTCAGTTGGCGCCGCCTTGGGTGGAATCAGGGATCTCGGGGCGGCTGGCGCGCGTCGCCTGCGCGTGGAAACGCGCGCCGTCGTAACTGAGATAGATCTGAATGGGGTAGGTTTTCGAATAGAAGCCGAAGGCGTCGAGTCCTTCGAAGCTGTCGGCCGTGAGCGCCGAGACGTTGTCGCGTCCGAGCGCGAGGCGCGCGAACTCCTCAAGACCCAAATTTCGCAGACGGGCCTCACCGACCCTGTCGGCAAGGTCCACGATGTAGATCTGTCCCTCGGCGCCTCGAGAAACGTCCTCCTCTTTGAAGGCGGACCCGAGCTCACGGACAGTTTCCAGACGCGAGCGAAGGGTCTGGAAAAGGAGATCCGTATTGGCGACGCAGAGCAGAAGATAAGCCGTCGCCGCCACGGCGACCGCCGTGCGCACGACGGTCTGGCGGATCGGGACGATCGGTTGGGAAACGTCACGCCTCCAAAGGGTGGCGAGTGGCGCCCCGAGCACGGCGCCGGCGGCCAGCGCCATCCCGAAGCTCGCGGCGTGCAAGTAGCGAGCGCTCATGTAGATCTCGGTGAATCCGCTTGGGGCCATG
>DATKZW010000542.1:0-3178 GCA_035527775.1 Sumerlaeia bacterium
CTGGGCGTGGCGTTGCGAACAACGGACGAGGGGAGCAGCCGACACTTCATGCCGCCGCCGTACAGAGCCGTCATCCTCCTGGAGAGCCTCAAACGGGGAGGGGTGCAGCAGGGGGTCTTGCAGCTGGCGCCGCGGCTGGACAAGACGAAGTACGCGCTTCAGGTCTGGGCGTTGCGGTCAAGCGGGGCGAATTGGGAACTGGCCGGGGATTTCGAGAACGCCGGGATCCCGGTCAAATCGGTCCCCGTTCGCCACCTTGCCGACCGGCGCGGCGTCATTGCCCTGGCCCGGAGGCTCGAGAGCGAGAGAGTCTGTCTCCTCAATCCCCGCTCCCTCTTTCCCGCCATCGCGGGCGGCCTCGCGGCGCGCCTGGCGCGAACGCCCGTCCTGATCGCCGGTTACCACGGGACCTACGCGCACCGCTGGACCGACAAGACCATTCTTTACCAGAGGATGCTGGCCGAGACGACTGACGCGTTCGTCTGCGTTTCCCAGGCCGTGAAGCGCCACATTCAGCCCCTCCTGGCCCTTCCCGAGGAGAAGGTCCGGGTCCTTCTCAATGGTTTGGACATCGACCGTTTTGCGGCAATGACGGATCGGAAGCAGCTGCGCGCGCGCTTGGGATTGCCTGAAAGCGGCGCCGTGGTCGCCTCGATCGGGCGACTGACCAAGACCAAAGACGTCGGCGCCTTCATCGAAGCCATCCCTGCCATCCGCAAGGTCTTTCCCAACGCGATCGGTCTCATCGTGGGCGACGGCGAGGAGCGCGCGGCCCTCGAAAAGCAGACGGCTTCGATGGGGCTGCAAGAAGCGGTGCGGTTCTTGGGGTCCAGGTCCGACGCGCCTGAGATCCTGAACGCCGTCGACTGCGTCGCGCTCACTTCCCGCGTCGAGGGCATGCCGCGCACGCTCCTGGAGGCCTTCGCCGCGCGGACCCCCGTTGTGTCAACGCCCGCCGGCGGCGTTCCGGAGATCCTCCGCGACGGCGAGAACGGCCTGCTCGTCCCCTTCTCGAACCCCGAGCGCCTCGCCCAGGCCGTCATCGAGACCCTCGAGGACCCCGACGCGGCCGGGCGGAGGGCGGAACAAGCGTTTCGCGACGTCCAGCCCCACGGACTGGAGACCTGGGTCCGCGGCACGGAGGCGATCTTCGACGAAGCGCTCAAAGAACGCCGCGGGACGGTCGACGCGTACCGGGACGGCGCCGAAGGGCGCTCTGTCTTTTCTCTCGTAGTGTCAACCCATCTGCGCTACTGGCGGTTTCGATTTCTTTTCCGAACGCTTCGGGTTCGGGGTAGACTAAAGCAGCGGATTTCGCGCACGGAGGCCATCGCGGATGGAGACCATTCGGACGATGAAGGCCATCCGGGCGGTGGAGGCCACCTGTAAGAAATGCGCGACATACCCTTCCTCAAAGCCCTGAGACGGACGGCTCTTTTCCGCGCGAGATCCGCCCTGGGTCTCGCGATCCTGCCCATGAAACTGCGCCTCGCCGTGACGAATCGGTGCAACGCGCGCTGCACGATGTGCAACGCCTGGAAGCGCCAGACCGACGGGAAGGATGAACTGACGGTCGACGAGTACGGTCGGATCTTCCAGAGGAACCGTTCGTTCTTTTCCGCTCTGCGTCACGTGAGCCTCACGGGAGGCGAACCCCTGTTGCGCGAGGACCTCGAAGAGATCGTTCGCGTGATCCACGGCAGCAATCCCCGTCTGACCATCAACATCAACACCAATGGCTTCCGCACCGACCGGTTGATTGCCCTGGCCCGCTCCCTGGCCTCGGCCAACGGGGTCGGTCGCATGGACCGGGCCCACGAGAGCGGCATCGTCGTGACGTACAACGTCTCGCTCGACGCGTTGGGGGAGATCCACGATCGCATGCGGGGCGTCCCGCGGGCCTCGGACATGGCCAAACGCTCGATTCAGGAGTTGAGCCGGCTGAAAGGAGCGGGCCGGCCCCTGAAGATCGGCGTCAACTACATGGTTGCGGAAGAGAACCATCTCGAGTGCGGCAGTGTCTACGATTTCTGTCGGGAAAACGGCGCCGCCTTCAACGCAATCATGCCGATGACGGGCGAGATTTACGACAACGAGGGCGCGTCGTTCGATCTCTCGCCCGAAGCGCGGAAACGCCTTCGGGCCGAGTTTGAGCGATTCCTCGAGGAGAACCCGAAGGAAGGGCTCGCGTATGCCGAGATTCTATCCCAGCTCGGCCAAGAGCCGCGCGACTTTCGCTGCTGGGCGGGCCGGATCATCTTTCTCATCGAAGAGAACGGCGAAGTCTACCCCAACGGCGGGTGCCCGAAGCGTTGGGTCCTGGGCAATCTGCGGGACTTCGACTATCGACTCGACCGCCTGGTCGCCACGGACCAGGCGCGTCAGGTTCTCGAGAACGCGCGCCAGTGCCGGGCCTGTCGCTTGGCCTGCGAAACCCTGACCACGCTGAGACACCCCGAAGCCCTTGCCGCCCGGCGCAAGATCCGCACGCTGCCGCGGCGCGCAGGGTAAGGGGGAAGGGAGCATCGAAACTTTCGCCCAGACGCGAGCGGCCGGCGCTTTCTCAGGAAAGGGAGCGGCGATCCCTCCGCCTTTCCGCGGACGGCCGCGGTCAAGCGGTCCTTCGGAGTCCCGGCTTCAGGTGGAACTCAAGACCCCCGAGGGGCGGAACAACAAACCCGCCTGAAGGCGGAACAACGAACCCGTCAGAATTGATTGGTCTCAGCGCCAGGACCGGGAATGAGATCCGGATGGCGCCGTTGGGGAGGAAAGAGAGATCATGAGACGACACACCCTCAGAGACCCACAACATCGAATTCTCCGAATCGCCGTTTCCCTTGTCGTTCTCCTCTTCTGTTCCATTCTTTTATACTCTTGCTCGGCGCAACGGCGGCTGCGCCGCGTGATCGCCGAGGCAGACCGCGACCCGATTACGGGCGTCATCCGCGGCACGGAGGCCATCACCCTCGCGCCCGCCGCGGGCGACCCGGCCACGTCCCGCACGGCCTGCCTGATGGTTCACGGATTTCTGAGCGCGCGGACGGATTTCGCGGACCTGGGCGAGCGCCTGGTTCGCCACGGCATCACCGTCCGCTTGATGCGACTGCCCGGACACGGAACGACGCCGGTCGACTTTGCCTATCTCCCGCCCGGCGCTCTGTACAAGGCCGTGCATCAG
>DATKZW010000543.1:0-4111 GCA_035527775.1 Sumerlaeia bacterium
CTCATCCCGGGACACGACGCGCTCCTCGAGTTGGCGGAGCTGTGGGAAGGCGATCCGGACAAAGGCTCCGATAAAGTCGCGGACAGATCTCTTCAAGCTGTCAACCTGGACGGAGACGCTCTCGGCACACTCTCCCTCAAACTTGGCGGTTCGGAAGCTAATCGCGCTCCGCACTCGATCGTCTGCTCGCAACACGCGGTGGCGTACGTTCTCAACGACGTCGGGACAGCCTACGTGAGGGTGTACGCCATTGTGGGGAAGTCCGGTGGAACCCAGGATGAATAGCGGAAGCAGAAGAATGGCATTCGCCGTGCGCGCGCTCCGAGGAAAGAGAGCGATCGTGTCACACCGTTTCAGAGCCCGCTGCCTGGCGTTGATCCTCATGCTTGCCTCTGTCGGGTTCCATGCAAGGGGCGAAGCCCCCTGTTCCGTGAGATTCCTCGGGGAGGCCGAGTTTCCGCGCGACGACGGTTACCCCTTCCAGTGCTTCCGATTCTCGGATTCGGGAAAGGACCTTCTTTTGGAGCGCGCGACGTTCGCGAAGGACGAGTACCGGCTCATGCGGGTGATTTCTCTGGACTCGACGAGGCAGGGCATCGTCGTGACGGACAAGCCCGCTTCGGACGGCGTCTGGAGAGTCGGCGAGAAAACGGTTGCGGATGCGACCGTGCGGAAGGCCGAGGAGGCTCGACCGGAGAAGAAGGGCCCTTACCTGGTTTCCGAGACGGCTCGCCCCCCCGCCAAACCGTCTCCCTCCGGCGCTCACTTCGAGGACCAGCGGGGAAGACCAGCGCTGGAGGGCGTGATTCTGTTTCAGTCCGAGGAGGCCGGTCTGGGCAGATCACAACGGGGACATCCGGCCATCGACAAGTTGCTCTTCGTCAACGGCGACTCGCGGAAAGAAGTTGCGAGCGACGTCTTCATATACCGGTATGACCCGATCGCCAGTCGGGTCCTCGCCTTCTCCGGCAACGGCTACGTTCTCGTCGATCTCGAAGCGGGGACTTCAAGGAAGCTCTCGTTTCCGGGCAATGAAAGGGTCGGCGAGCGCTACATCATGTTCTACCAGTACTGGCTCGTACCAGGGAAAGACGCGGTTCTCGTGCGGGAAACGTTCCAACTCGTCGGGGGCCACGGCGATGACGACGCCGAAACGGCTGCCGACCGGGAAAAGCGGGGGCCGCCGCCGGAGTACGGATTGCGGCTCCGGGACTTCGAGGGGCGCCTCATTGCCAACGTGTCCGTGACTCCCGAGTACGCGCCTACGGCAAACATCATGCTCTCCGAGCACATGCTGGCTTACGTTGACTTCCGCAACGAGCAATACATCGTGCGCTGCTATGCCATCGACCCTTGATGCCTTCCATGCGAGGAAGGCTATCGTCCGGGTCTGGCCGGCTTGTGCGCTCTGTCCGTCCTGTTGACATCGCGAGTCGAATCGGGCTACCTTTTCCCCAGCGACAGCCGGGTGAAGATCCGCGACAGCCAGGGCCGGAACGTCGCGGTTTTCCACGATACGGGCGTCTTGTCGCTGAAGGACGCGGTGGAAGTCGTCTCCGGCCCGATCGCGCCGGACCCTCAGAAGCGCAACCTCGTGTTCCACGGCCCCGCCGGCGTCGTCGCCGTCATCGAGATCGCCGACGCAGGATCGGGCGCGGCGATCGGCAAAATGAGAATCTCCGGTTCGGTCGTTTTCCAGGACCCGGTTCCCGCTCTTGCCAATCCCCTGTTTCTTCTCGTCAATGACTCGGGGCAAACGGTCCTCGCCTTGAATGAGGGGGGAAACCTGTACCTCCTCGCGCAGGCGAATCTCGACGAGAACTCCCAGAATCTGGACGATCCGCCGACTCCCACGCCGACTAACACCCCCACGCCGCGCCCCACCAACACGCCCACCCGAACGCCGACGCCCACGCGAACCCCGACCCCCACCCGAACGCCGACGGCGACTCCGACGCCGACCCGAACGCCGACGCCCGCTCCGACTCCGACGCCGACGCGGAATCCCGGCTACGCCATCGCGGGCCACGGGGCGGCCGGCGGCGCCGATGACGGGGCGGAGGACGGCCGGGCGGCGCATTACGCCAACTGGGCCTTCGCCAGCACCGGCAAACAGCTGTTCGAACGTCTTGAGGCCTGGTCCGCTAACAACAATAGAATGAGCAAGCTCGCCACTTTTACCCACGGCTATAACTACGGCATCGTTCTTGAATGGGACCAGGGGTTTTTCTACTCCACGCTGTCGAACCACCTGGCTGACTCTCGCGAGTTGCTTGATCTCTATCTCAGAATCGTGGGGGATTCTTCTCAAGGCATTCCGTTCGACACCATCAAGTTCGCCACCAACTCCGTCATTATACTCCAAGGCTGCGATCTCGGTGCGAATATACCCTCGGCGGGCAATGACACGTTCGCCAGACGCATGTCAATATACGTGAGCGCCAGTCCTTACGTCAGCAGCTGCACGGTCTACGGCGCGTCCGCCTTGTGTTCGCCCGAGATCGGCGGGAACGGCGCAGAAACGGGCTGGTTCTGGTCAAGCGGCTCCCCCTGGCGCAAGTGGATTAGCGGGAATGAGGTGCAGAATCCATGGCAGGATGATTCCCTGATGACGGCCCCTAACGCATACGGCAGCAACAAGCTGCGCTGCTGGTGAGCTATCACAAGGAGGAGCGAACCATGCTTGCAACAGATCACTGCATTGGCCGAATTATCCTGCTTGTTGCAGTGGCCTTTCCCCTAACACTCGCAGCAGAAGTTTCCTCCGCGGAAGAGCGGGATTCTATCAGTACTCGCACGCGAGCGGCGAGCCTTTACGAGTCCCGTTTGCGCGACGACATCACGGCATTGCTAATACCCGACCCGGAAATTCGGCTTAACAGAGTGAAGGAGAGCTTGGGATACGGTTCTGGGGAGAACGTACAGGTTCTTCGCTTGCTGTGCTGGGCAATGGAGCCCGAGCCGTCTATTCGCAAAGAGGTCCTGACGCAGTGGCTCTGCGAGAAGGAGACAATTCCTGACGCCGGTGAGGTCATGCGCGAGATGGAAAACGTCACGCATGCTCATACGCCCGCAGACGCAGCGACAAGGCGCGGGGAGATCGAAACCGCTCTCGCCGGACTCGACAAGGAAAAGATTGTCAGGCAAGAGAGAAGAAACAGGAGGATGCAAAGCCCGAACGTTGTTCTCAAAGGTTCCACCGGTTGCAGGGGGCTCGATCGAGTCGCCGCCCAGCATCTCTCGGAGAAGTTTCTGGGCTCCAATCTCTTTTATGCCGACGCGCCGGGCCGCGAGAAAATCTACGAGAGTCTCCCCTGGCCCGACATCTGGCTGGAAGGCGGCAACCGTGTCTGCAGGACATTCTACGCCCTTCTCTACTCTTTTGAACCGGACCCGATATTGCGGAGAAGAATCCTGCTGCCCCGGATTGAAGTCACGGCGGGCCGGTTCGAGGCGGGCGAAGACGAAGACTTCTGGTTGAAGATCCTGGATCCGGTTCTCGCCTGCCTTGACGACGGGGAAAAAGAAATGCGGCGAGTCGAGATGATGGCGATGAAGCCGCCAATTCTCACCCCGCGCGCCAAGGAAGAGAGGCGGCGTGCTTTCGAGATGCACGAGGAGCGGATCCGCAGAATACGCGAACGCTACGAAAGCCAGAAGGCGACGGACCCCACGTCGCCAACAAGCCCGACGGTCCCTTGACGCCGCTTGGCCGACCAGGACTCCCCAGGCCGCCGCGCCCATGGTCATCCAGACCAAGACAGAGAGAGAGATGGCGCGCCACATACTTCTGGAACTGACGCTGCTTGCGGTCTGCTGGGCCGCTTGCCCGGGCCAAGCAGCTGACCCGACGTTGGGAGCGGATGCAAGAAGAGAGAACCTGTACGCGTATCGTGTTCGCCTCATCATTCAGTTCTCCATCTCGCCTTCTCTGTGGGAATCTCGTTTCGCGTATGGTCTCAGCCACTGTTCGGGAGATGAAATCCAAATGCTGCGGCTGCTTCTCTGGATCAGGCTCCCCGAGCCCGCATCCCGCAAAGAGATATTGACCGAATGGTTATCCGAGAAAGGGTCCGCACTGAACCACGATGAGATCCGGCGAGATCTCGAG
>DATKZW010000544.1:0-2844 GCA_035527775.1 Sumerlaeia bacterium
TCGACGTCGCGCCCCTTCGCGAGAAACTCGCCGCGGCGGCAAAGTCCGCGGACGCGCACAAGAGAGCCCGCAACATTATCCTGGAGAACCCCGAGATCTCCCCTTCGCTCAAGAAGTTCGTGGGCAACGCCAAGATGTGGAACATTCTCAAGCCGGGCGCCACGGAGCTCGTGTTCCTGATCGAACTCGACAGGAAGCTCCCTCTGCTTACGGCTGACCAGTTCCGCGACGCCCTGCTTGTGGGACGCGAGATTCAGAAGGGCAAAGGTTGACATCCATCGCGAGCGCCGGTCCACGGGGAGCGGGGCCTTTTCTCCGAGGGGGAGTTACGGACGGATCACTTTATCAATGCCTGAGCGCTTTGCAATTACCAGCGACTACCGCCCCAGCGGGGACCAGCCGTCGGCGATCCGCAAGATCGTCGAAGGCTTCCGCGCGGGCCGGCGCCGGCAGACCCTGATGGGGGTGACCGGCTCGGGCAAGACGTTCACGATGGCCCACGTCCTCGCCGAGCTGAACCGTCCCACGCTCGTCCTATCCCACAACAAGACGCTGGCCGCTCAACTCTACCGCGAGTTCAAGGACCTCCTTCCGGACAACGCCGTCGAGTACTTCGTGAGCTATTACGACTACTACCAGCCTGAGGCCTACCTCCCCCAGACCGACGTCTACATCGAGAAAGACGCTTCCATCAACGAGGAACTCGATCGCGTGCGCCTATCGACCACCTCATCCCTCCAAGAGCGTCGCGACGTGGTCGTCGTCTCCAGCGTCTCGTGCATTTACGGCATCGGATCGCCCGAAGACAACTACGAGATGAGGCTTTTCCTCGAGACGGGCCAACGGATCGAGCGCGAGGACGTCCTGAGGCGCTTGGTCGAGATTCAGTACGTCCGAAACGACGCCGCCTTTTTCCGGGGCTGTTTCCGGGTGCGCGGCGACGTGGTGGACGTCTACCGCGGGCACGACAACAAGCGCGCCGTCCGCATCGAGTTCTTCGGCGACGAGATCGAGGCGCTCAGCGAGATCGACGCCCTGCGCGGCGCGCGCCTGCGGCCGCTTCAGCGAGTGGCGATCTTCCCGGCTTCCCACTTCGTCACGTCCCGTCCCAACATCGAACGCGCCACCGAATCGATCCGCGAGGAACTGGCTGAACGCCTGGAGGAGCTGCGCGCGGAGAACCGGCTCCTCGAGGCCCAGCGCCTCGAGCAGCGCACGCGCTACGATCTCGAGATGCTCCAGGAAATGGGCTCGTGCGCCGGCATTGAGAATTACTCGCGCCATCTCGACGGCCGCCGTCCCGGCGAGCCGCCTTACACGCTGCTCGATTATTTCCCGAAGGACTGGCTCCTCTTCGTCGACGAGAGCCACGTGACGATGCCCCAGGTCCGGGCGATGTATCGCGGCGACCGATCGCGCAAATCGACGCTCGTCGAACACGGCTTTCGTCTTCCTTCGGCTCTCGACAATCGCCCCCTGCGGTTCGACGAATTCCAGGCGCGACTGAACGACGTGCTCTACGTCTCGGCCACCCCCGCGGAGTACGAGCTCGAACAGAGCGGCGGGATCGTGGTCGAGCAGGTGATCCGCCCCACGGGACTGCTCGAACCCCTCGTCGAGGTCCGCCCCGCAGAGAGCCAGGTCGACGACCTTCTCGAAGAGATCCGCAATCGAGTGGAGCGCGACGAACGCGTGCTGGTGACGACCCTGACGAAGCGAATGGCGGAAGATCTGACCCAGTACTACAAGGAACTCGGCGTGGAGGCGCGGTACCTTCACTCCGACATCGCCACCATTGAACGGACCGAAATCATCCGCGATCTCCGCGCGGGGAAATTCCACGCCTTGATCGGCGTCAATCTCCTGCGCGAGGGCCTGGACCTGCCCGAGGTCTCGCTGGTCGCCGTGCTGGACGCCGACAAGCAGGGTTTCCTGCGCGACCGCACGTCCCTCATCCAAACCTGCGGGCGCGCCGCTCGCAACGTGGACGGCCGCGTGATTCTCTACGCCGACGTCGAAACGCGAAGCATGCGGGAGGCCGTGCAGGAGATGCAGCGGCGGCGCGCGAAGCAGGCGGCTTACAACGAGAAGGAGGGCGTCACGCCGCGGGGCATCAAGAAGGAGGTCAAAGACATGCTTGAGTCCGTCACGCGGAAGGATGAGGCCGCCCTCTCGCGAGTGGCCGAGGAGCGGGTGGAGTGGGTCCCGCGCAGGGATCTTCCCAAACAGATCGAGAAAGTCCGCAAGGAGATGCTTGACGCCGCCGGCAAGCTGGAGT
This sequence comes from Sumerlaeia bacterium, assembly GCA_035527775.1. GTDB lineage: Bacteria > Sumerlaeota > Sumerlaeia > UBA8349 > UBA8349 > DATKZW01. The sequence continues at coordinate 2,279 of DATKZW010000544.1, forward strand.
TCGAGCGGGCGGCCGAGTTGCGCGACCGCCTTCTGGGACTCCAGCGGCAGGCCCTCGAGTTGTGAATCGCTCCGTGGATCTGCATCTGGCCCCGCTCAGGAAGCCCACGGGGCCGTCAGGCCAAGCTTCGCCAACTTCTCTTCGAGCTCCGCGGCTTCGAGCGTCTTCTTTCCCGCCGCCCCGATCCAGCCCCATTTTTCGACGATGTCTCTTGCCCCGTCGCGGTCGCCGGCAACCAAGCGAGCAATGACGTCCGCCTCGCCGTGGGAAAGATGCAGGGCGCCAAGACGATAGTCCTCGAAGGCCTCCCACGCTAGCGGCGCCCACTTCTTGACGATCTCGCACCCGATCGTTTTTGCGTAGCACCGGATTTCGTACTGGGCGTTTTCGTCCATTCTCAGCTGGAGGAAGTGGAGGAGATTGTGCAGATCGATCTTCCAATAGGCTTCCGTGTACGTGGAAAGGGGGAGATCCTTCCTGGCCTGTTCGCGCGCCACGCCGGACTCGAGCCGGCGCTGGTAGACCTTCCGGCACGTCTCATGCAACTCCGCTTCTTCCCGGGAGAG
>DATKZW010000545.1:0-4857 GCA_035527775.1 Sumerlaeia bacterium
CGGAACCATGGTCGGGGTGTGCGAGAGCCTTCTTTACGGATACAAGGCCGACCTCGACCTGGAGACCATGCTGCGTTCGATCGCCGGAGGGGCGGCGGCGTGCTGGACCTTAGACAACCTGGCGCCCCGCTGCCTCCGACGCAATTTCGATCCAGGGTTCTTTGTCGACCACTTTATCAAAGACATGGGCATCGCTCTGAAGGAAGCCGAGCGGATGGGGATCGTCATGCCCGGCCTGGCGCTCGCCCACCAGCTTTACCTCGCCGCCCAAGCCCAGGGACTCGGCAAGAACGGAACGCACGCCCTTCTCAAAGCGCTCGAGCATCTTTCAAACGTCGAAATGTGAAGCCCGAAATGACCCGCTCTCGGAACGAGCGCAAGCGGCGGGTTCATTTGCGTGGCGTCGCCTGAGAGACGGCATGGACGCACGGGGGGAAGGCGAGCCGCGCCCCTCAAGGAGAATTGGGCCGGCGCGAGGCGAGAACGCGCTGCGCCTGGAAGTGCTTGAGAGTCAGCAGCGACAGCAGCCACGACAGAGTGGATTCCGCGCCTTGATTCGCGTTCACGCCGTCCGGCATGAGGCCGTCGCAGCAGCCCCCGTTCAGATCGTTGTAGAGAGGGGCGTGGAAATCATTGTGCCCGAGAAACCAAGCGAAGCAGTCCAGAGCGCGCTGGGTCCACACATCGTCGCCAGTGACGTTGAAGGCCTCCAGGCACGCGTCGATCGCGACCTGCGCTTCCACCGGCTGCTGATCGAAACGCGCCCGCTCTTGCCCGCGCGGGTGCCACCCGGCGTTCCCGACGGGCGCGAAATGCCCCTCGACGAAGTCCCCTTTGAGCAGCCAATCGAGGGCCTTCAGGCCCATCTCGACCATGTCGCCCTGCTGCATCCACTGACCCGACAGAATCAACACGTGGGGCAGGGACGCGTTGGCGTAGCTCAGGATGTTCTCCGGCCAGAACCAATCGTTGGAGGCGTTCGCTTTCAGGTGAGAGAAGAGGCGGCCGGCCAGGACCTCTCGCATCCCGCGGGCGTCGCGGTCGCCGGAATACCGCCGCAGGTAGGCGTGGATTCCGAGAAGAGCGAAGGCGATCGCGCGCGGGCTTCTGAAGCCCTCAGTGGCGGACAGCCCGCGGTGAAAGAGATCGGAGGAGAGCGAGATCAGGCCGAGATCGTGGAGGCGCCCAACCGCGACGCCCAGAGCCCACATGGCCCGTCCGTGCCCATCCTCGGAGTCGACTTCATCGATCCACTGGCGTTCGTAGTTCATGAAATTCCGGAACCGGGCGGTTTCCTCGTCAAACGCGTGTCGCAGGAAAGCCAGGTACCGAGCGCAAAGGTCGAGGAAGAACCGGTCATCATGATGGAGAGAGCCGGCCAGTGCGGAGACGATCAGGGCCCGCGCGTTGTCGTCCGTGCAGTAGCCGTGCGACCGGTGGGGGACCGTGTATTGCGCGTGTTGCAGGATCCCGGTGCTGTCCGAGAGTCGCAGCATGTGGTCCAGCTTGACTTCGGGCAGGTCGGTCAGTTCGATGGCCCCGACCCGGGCGGTGCGCGGGCGTATCGGCTGGATGGGCTCACGGACACGGGCCTGGCGGGCCTCCTCGAAGACCTCCAGGTAGCGCTTGGCCACTTCCCGCCAGACCGCGTTGCGGCAGAACGTATAGGCGCGCTTGCGCATGGCGTGGCGTCCCACGTCGTCGTCCAGCAGACTGACAACCTGCTCGGCCAAGGCGTCGGGGTTGCGGAAGGGCACGAGACGGCCGCGGCCCTCCGCCAGCATTTCGCACGCATACCAGTACGGCGTGGAGACGGTCGCCTTGCCCGCCCCCATGGCGTAAACCAGGGTGCCGGACGTGATTTGCGCTTCGTTGAGGTACGGTGTCACATAAACGTCCGCGCAGCCGATGAACTTGCAGAGCTCGCCCAGGTCGACGAACCGGTTGTGGAAGATCACGTGCTCGTCAACGCCCAGCTTCTTGGCCAGCTGCTGGAGACTCAGCCGGTACGCCTCGCCCCATTGCCTCTTGACGTGCGGGTGCGTCGCCCCCAGGACGATGTAGGCTACGTCGGGATGCTCTCTCACAACGGCGGGCAAGGCGTGAATCATGTACTCGATCCCCTTGCCGGGAGACAACAGACCGAACGTCAGCAGGACTCTCCTCCCCTCCACGCCGAAAAGGTCCTTGTAGAAATTCGGATCGACAAAGGGCGTATCCGGGATGCCGTGATGGATGAAAACGATCTTCTCTTTGGGCACGCCATAGATCTCGGTCAGGAACTCCACCGCTCGGCGACTCATGGTGACGACGCGGTCCGACGTCTTGGCGATCTCACGGAGAATGTCCTTCTCGACCGGGCTCGGGTCCTTCAGGACCGTGTGCAGCGTGGTGACCACCGGCATGCGCAGATCGTCGATGAGCTTCAGAACATGGCTTCCCGAGTTGCCCCCGAAAATGCCGTACTCATGTTGCAGACAGGCCACGCCAATATGGTTGATGTTGAGGTACTCGGCTGCCTGCCCGTAGTCTTCCAGACGGTTCTGGGCGATCTCAAAGCACACCCGGGGCGGGTAGCAATAGCCTTCGGGAGTGTCAGTCATTGCCACCAAGGAGCAGGCGACGTGCGGGGCTTCGGCGGCCAACGCCTCGATCAGGTCCGTCGAGAAAGTGGCGATCCCGCAACGACGCGGCAGGGAATTGCCGATCACGGCGATCGCCTCGATCTTGTCGCGCTCGGTCCGTCTCGGTCTGGGCATCCGCGGTCCTTCGGCAGGCGAGCGGGGCCATGGAGTTCTCAAACGGCGGTCGCCGTACGGCGCGGACCTCTCGCCATAGAGGGAAAAGTCCAAGACCCCGGTCCATGGCGCCATAGCTACCAGGAACGAAGGTTTTCTGTCAAGCCTCGCGTGTCAGAGCGGAGGAGGGAGCGCGCGCGGGTTCCTCTGAAACGACCTCCTCGCGATGCCGCGCGGAACCGCGCAGAGGATCCAGAATCACGTACAGGGAAGGCGCCACAACCAGCGTCAGGAGCGTGGCCACGCCCAACCCGAAGATCACGGCGATCGCCATCGGCCCCCACCAGTCGCTGCTCTCACTGTCGAGATTGAGAGCGAGTTTCCGGAAATCAAAGCTCGTGCCGGTCGCCATGGGCATCAGCCCCAGGATCGTCGTAATCGCGGTGAGCAAAACGGGTCGAAAGCGGACGCTGCACGCGCGGACGACCGCTTCCTGCAGCTCCATCCCCCGGGCGCGGAGCTTCTCCGTGTAGTCGATCAGCACGATCGAATTGTTCACGACGACCCCCGCGAGGCTGATGACTCCAATGCCCGTCATGATAATGCCGAACGAGGCGCCCGTGACGATCAGGCCGAGGTAAACGCCGATCAGAGAGAGAATCACGGATGAGAGGATGACGGCGGGGAGCGTCACCGAGTCAAACTGCATGACAAGCACCATGGCGATGAGAAAGATCGCGGCCGCGAAGGCTTTCGTGAGAAACCCCTGCGACTCCTTCTGCTCCTTGTTTTGCCCCGTGAATCGGTGCGTGCATTCCGGAGGCAATGGATGTTCGGCCATCATCGCCTTGGCGCGGGCCAACAGCGCGTTCTCGTTGTAACCTTTGGCCACCTCCGCCGTCACCGTCACCGTGCGGCGCTCGTCCACCCGTGTAATGCTTCCCAGGCCGCTGGTCCACTCGAAGTCGGCCACCGATGAGATGGGAATCTGGATCCCGGAGAGATTCGGGATTCGCAGGCGCTCGAGCGTATCGACCTCGCTGCGGCGGGGCTTCGGCAACCGAACCTCCACGTCGTACTCCTCGTTGCCCACGCGATAGACGCCGGCCTTGGTTCCTTGAATGGCCGTTCGGACCATCTGGCCGACCATGTTGGTCGTCAGGCCCATCAAAGCGGCCTTCTCCTTGTCCACGTGGATTCGCAACTCCGGCTTTCCCATGACGAAATTGTCCTTGACGTCGACAACTCCGTCGATGGTTTTCAGGCGCTCGCGCGTTTCGCCGGCGAGGCGGCCGAGCGTCTCGAAATCCTCGCCGGAGATCTCGATGGAGATAGGCTTGCCGGTTGGAGGTCCTTCCTCGGCTTTCTCGACGCAGATCTCGGCTCCGGGAACGCCGCTCAGGTCCTCGCGCAAACGGTCCACGATGCGGGAAATCGGGATGCGCCGGTCCGCGCGGTCTAGGAACTCGATCGTCACGTCCGACTGGTTGGCGCCGCCGCCGCCGCTCCGACCCAGAGGATCGCCTCCGGCGCCGCCGCCCACGTTCGCCACGACGGCCTTGCATTCGGGGTACTGGAGCGCCGCGGCCTCGGCCCGTCGCACGGCTCGGTCGCTGGAATCCAGGGAGGCGCCTTCCGGGAGTTTCACCCGCACGACCGCTCGATTGGGCTCGTGGTCCGGGAAAAACTCCGTCCCCAGCCCCGTCGCCAGAAACCAGCGAATCGTCACAACGAGAGATCCCATCGCAAGGAGAACGACGGACCAGCGATGGCGCAAGGCCTGCGACAGAAAGGCCCGGTAGGCCCGCACGATAGGCGAATTGGCGAAATCGCGGGAGTTCCCTCGGACCTCCTTTTTCATCAAGACGGCTGCGGCGCAAGGCGTCATGACCAGCGCCACGAAGAGAGACGAAGACAAGGTGATGATGACGGTCTTCGGCAAGTAGCCCATGAATTCCCCCATGATGCCGGGCCAGAAAAGCATCGGGAAGAACGCGCAAATGGTCGTCAGGGACGAGGTCGCAACCGGCCAAGCCACTTCGCGCGTCGCCGCGCGCGCCGCCGCAACGCGGCGCAGGCCCCCCTGATGGTGGCGGTGGATGTTCTCCACGATCACGAT
>DATKZW010000546.1:0-2385 GCA_035527775.1 Sumerlaeia bacterium
GGGTCGGCGCCAAGCGGGATCCCCACCCCGCTTGTGCCGACTTCTGCCGCAACCGCAAGACAGCCGGACCGGGGCGTTCGCTCGTGCGTCACCCACCCCACGGTGACGCCGTTCCCCAAGGAGGGCCGGGGTTGAAGCCCAGGGGGCGCCCCGGCCCACCTCCCTTCTGTAAGCCATCCGCGCCCTTCGCACGCGCGACTTAGCCAGCGGGCCCCTCGATCCCGACCTGTCGGGACTCGGGGTAAACTTGCTTGCCACGCCGTAGCTCGGAGGGCGAAAACTCGCCCGCCGCGAATCTTTATAAGAGCGTCTAACAAAACGATTATAAGAGGGTGGCACTGGCGGCTTGTCCGCCAGTGCACGGGCAGACAATCTGCCCGTGCCACCCGTTTTGTTAGAGGCTCCAAGAAACGGAAGATCGCCGAGCAGCGTCCATAAGGAGAAACGCATGGCCAATCTGACGCCGCGACAACAAGCCGTCGTCCGCTTCATCCAAGACTATGTTCTGGAGCACGAGTACGCGCCGACGATGCAGGAAATCGCCGACGCGCTCGGCGTCTCGCGCCCGACGGTTTTCGAGCACATCGAAGCCCTCGAAAAGAAAAAGGTGCTGAAGCGCGGCGAAGCGACGCTCGCCCGCAGCGTCGCCCTTTCGCACGACTACCAGCCGCACACGGGGGCCCTGCCCCTTCTCGGCCGCATCGCCGCCGGCAGCCCCATCGAGGCCATCGCCGACTCCGAGGTCCTGGACCTGGAGAGCCTTTTCCGCGGCCGGCCGGGCGAGACGTTCGTCCTCCAGGTCCGCGGCGAGTCCATGATTGACGAGCAAATCCGCGACGGCGACTACGTCATCGTCGAGAAACGTGCCGAGGCCCGCAACGGCGAGACCGTCGTCGCCATCCTCGAGAGCGGCGACGCGACCCTGAAAAAGTTCTTCAAGGAAAAAGGCCGCATCCGCCTCCAGCCGGCCAACCCGACGATGGAGCCCATCTACGCGCCGAACGTTACCATCCAGGGCGTCGTCATTGGGGTGTTGAGGAAATACTGATCCCCAAGTCCACTGATATACTTGCGGGGGGCGCAATGGCCAAGCAGCTGAAAATAAAGCGATTCCGAAGCGCGGCATCATTCGGGAAAAGACAGGAGTTCGTGGCCATCGCCGAACTTCTTCGGCGCGGTTTTGACGTGTACCTCACCCTCGTGGACGATCAGCAGATTGACTGCGTCGTGCGCAGAGATACGGCGAACGGGCCTCGCTACCTTGACCTACAGATCAAGGCTCGCTCGTCAGAAGCCAAAAACCCGGGAATGTTTGCCGCAATGACCGTTAGGAAACCGAGAAAGAATTTCTTTTTTATTTTCTACTCGGAGCGCGTAAACACCTATTGGGTCTTGCCTTCCCTTGAGTTGATCAAGGAAGCACGCCAGAATAAGGCCGGAAAGAACGCCGGGAAATACAGCATCAACTTCGTCAATGTCAGCACGCGGACAGGCGAAGCAAGGACGCGGCCCCGGTTTGAAAAGTACCTGGACAAATTCGGGCTGCTGCATGCCGCCCTAGCATAGTAGCCCGCCTTGCAAGGGCACGGGACGGCTTCAGGCAGGTGGCGAGCCGGAAAGGCAGCCGTGCAAACCGCACTGAGGCCGTCCCCGACTTGACAAAGCAGCCATGAATTTTGCGCGGTGGGTCTCCGTACCCACCGCGCAATGGGTTTCACCGCGCGGCGGGTGCGGAGACCCGCCGCGCCACAATTGGAAATCTGGTCCGATGGACACACAACAGAAACTCAAACTTCTTGCCGACGCGTCGCGGTACGACCTGTCGTGCGCCTGCGGCACTAAAGACGACGAGCACCGACGCCGCGGCGCAGGCGGCCTGTGGCTGTACCCCGCATCGCTCCCCAGCGGCGGCACGTCCATCATGCTCAAAACGCTCCTCTCGAGCGCCTGCTCGAACGATTGCCGCTACTGTCCCCTGCGAAGCGACCGCGACCTCGCGCGCTGCACCCTCGCCCCCGAGGAGGTGGCCCGCGTCTTCATGGACTACGTGCGAGCGGAAGGGGTCTTCGGCCTCTTTCTGACGAGCGGCGTTCCGCGCAGCCCCGACCACACGATGGACCGCATGTTGGCGGCCGTGCGGATCCTCCGCCGCCGGTACGAGTACCGCGGCTACGTCCATCTGAAGATCATCCCGGGCGCTTCGGACGGGGCCATCGAGGAGGCCCTCGGGCTGGCGAGCGCCGTCTCGCTCAACGTCGAGGCGCCGACGCGGCGGGCGATGGCGACCCTCTCGACGCGGAAGGATTACGCCCGCGACATCGTCCGGCCGATGCGGCTCATCAGCCGCCTGACGGCCCGCGGCGGACCCTACGCCGGCGTCAAGCA
>DATKZW010000547.1:0-3609 GCA_035527775.1 Sumerlaeia bacterium
CACCGTGGATCGCGGCTACGCCAACACGGGCTCGTGCCAAAGCGATATCACTTACATCGACGGGGAGAACGGGATCCTGCGTTACCGAGGGTACCCGATCGAGGATCTGGCCCCGAAGGCCCAGTTCTCCGAGATCGCCTACCTCCTCATTTTCGGCGAACTGCCAACTCGCCGGCAGCTGGAACGTTGGTCTGAACTGTTGACCGAGCACGAGTTGCTCCACGACTCGTTGCGCCACCATTTCGAGTCCTTTCCCCCCAACGCCCATCCCATGGCGATCCTGTCGGCCATGATTAACGCCTCTTCGAGCTTCTACCCGGGAATCATGAATTTGGAGGACCGCCGCGATTTCGAACGGGCGGCCGCCCGGCTCATCTCTCAGATCCGCACGATCGCGGCGTTCTCTTACAAGATGTCGATCGGCCTACCCGTCATTTACCCGAAGCCGCAGCTGCGCTACGTCGAGAACTTCCTTCACATGATGTTCTCCCTGCCATACAAGGAGTACGAGCTTCCCGAGGAGGTGGTCGACGCCATTCGTGTGCTCTGGATCTTGCACGGGGACCACGAGCAGAACTGCAGCACGTCGACCGTACGGATGGTGGGAAGCAGCCACGCCAACCTTTACGCCTCCGCCGCGGCGGGGGTTTGCGCCCTTTGGGGGCCTCGGCACGGGGGCGCGAACCAGCAAGTTCTCGAGAATCTTTCGCGGATCCACGAACGCGGCCTGAGGATCAACGACGTCATCAAACGGGTCAAGAACAAGGCCTCGGGTTTCAAGCTTCCCGGTTTCGGCCATCCCGTCTACCGCAACTACGACCCTCGGGCGAGAATCATCAAGGAGGCCTGCGACAAGATGCTCGCGAAGTTGGGGATCAACGACCCGCTCCTCGAGATTGCCAAGGAACTCGAGGAAGCCGCCCTCAAGGATTCTTACTTCATCGAGCGGAAGCTCTACCCCAACGTCGATTTCTACAGCGGCATCATCTTCAAAGCGATCGGCATCCCCGTCAACATGTTCACCGTGATGTTCGCCATCGGGCGCATGCCCGGGTGGGTCGCTCATTGGCGGGAAGTGGCCCTGAATCCCCGAGAAAGGATCTACCGTCCGCGCCAGGTCTACCAGGGGCCGACCCAGCGCAGTTTCATCCCCATAGATCAAAGAGAAGAGCGGGACGAGTGAAGCGGGAGGAGCGATCGCCAACATGTCAAGCCTGATCGAGCAACACCTGCGTATGGCGGGCCAACTCGGGAAAACCATCTGCCTGCCCGAAGCGGCGGAGGACGACCGGATCGCCCGGGCGGCGCGCCGGATGGCGGACGAGGGCGTGGCGACTCCTCTCGTCGTCGGGACGCCTAAGGCGCTTCAGGAGAACGCGGCGAAGGCCGGCGTCAATCTCGACGGGATCCAAGCCCTTGACCCCAGCCGATTCGACCGGATGGACGAGGCGGTCGCCGTCTACCAGAAACGCCGCGCGAAGGACAACCTGACGGACGCTCAGGCGCGCGAGCTGCTGAGCGACCCCCTTTGGTTCGGCGCCATGGTCGTGAAACTGGGCCTTGCGGACGGGATGGTCGCCGGCGCGATCCACGCGACGAGCGACCTTCTTCGGGCGGCCATCAAGTGCATCGGGACGCGCGAAGGCATCCGAACCGTCTCGTCTTTCTTCCTCATGGTCGTGCCCGACTGCCCTTACGGCAAGGAGGGCGCCTTGATCTTCGCCGACTGCGCGGTCATCCCATCTCCCACGCTCGAGCAGCTCGTGGACATCGGCGACGCCGCAGCCCAGACCTGTCGCCAACTGCTTGAGGTTGAGCCCTACGTCGCCTACCTGAGTTTTTCGACCAAAGGCAGCGCCGAAAGCGACGAGGCGAAGAGAGTGGCCGCGGCGGCCGCGGGGCTCGCGCAACGCCGACCGGAGTTGAAGGTCGACGGGGAGCTGCAGGGCGACGCCGCGCTCGTGGAAAGCGTCGCGTCGAAAAAGAGCCCCGGCAGCCCCGTCGCGGGCAAGGCCAACGTTCTCATCTTCCCGGATCTGAATGCCGGAAACATCGCGTACAAACTCGTCCAACGCCTGGCCAAAGCGACGGCGATCGGACCCATCGTTCAAGGTCTGGCCAAACCAGTCAACGATCTTTCGCGCGGGTGCTCGGTCGACGACATCGTTCAGGTCTCAGCCATCACGTCTCTTCAAGCGCAATGGGCATAACCTGCCGGCGGGCTCCGGGCGCCGTCATCGGAGAGTGGACTGGCCGACAGTCCGTGAGAACCGGCGGATTGCGGGGTCTTAATGCCGACGGGGACTTCGTTTTGTCTTGAATCCTAGCCGGAAGACAGGGAGAATCCCCTCAGCTGGAGAAAGGCAACGATCGCGCAAGGGGCCAAACGGGAAGTGTCGAATTAAGAAAGAGGGCTGCTGCGGAAGGATCCTAGACATGAGGAACCTGAGAGACATCGTTGTGGGGATGGACTTCTCGCAGCACTCGAAGAGCGCCCTGCTTGCGGCAAAGCGTCTCGCTCAGGATCCCAAAGCGAAATTGCACCTCATTCATGTCGTCGAGGACGCCGGCCTGCAGGAACTGGCCGAGGGGCTGGGAGCGGATCTTGAGGAATTGCGGGACGATTCCCTCGCAACGATTCGGGGGAAGCTGGCAAGCCTGGCCTCAGAAGCCGGCATCGACGACGCGGAGTGCAACCTCGTGGTGCGCACGGGCGATCCATGCAAAGAAATCAACGGTCTTCTCAGTGACGTTGGCGCGGGTCTCTTGGTTCTGGGATCCAGGGGCACTGGGCGCACGCGCGAAGGCGCCGGCCAAATGGCCATTCGGTGCATCCGCAAGACGGAAGCCAAGGTCCTGCTTGTTCGCCGGGGCCACACGGGGGCCTTTAAGGCCGTGGGCGCTTTCGTGGATTTCTCCAAGAGATCCGAGAGCGCCGCCCAGCAAGCGGCCTACGTTGCCAGGGCTGATGGCGCCAAGCTCCATCTGTTCCATGTCTACCTGCCTCCCTGGCGCGTGGTGCATTACGGCTCTCCGACCCCAACCTATACCTCCGAAGACAAGGAACGGCACAGAGAGAAAATCATCGACAAGATGCGGAAGATATCGGAACTCTTTGGAAAGGAATGCCGCGGCACGGAAGTGGAGTATTCGCTGATAGAGAGCTCGGAGAAGATAATCGGCATCGATGAGTTCATCGAAGGCACGGGCGTCGACCTCGTTGTAATCCGCACGCGGCCCCGCACCGGCTTGAGAGCGGTGCTTCTCAGAACCATCGCCGAACACATCATCCGCACTTCGCCCTGTTCGGTGTTGGCGGTCAAGTCATGAAGGTTGTTGGCCTCGAAGCGAAGGACCTCAGAACGCGATTCTCCTTGGGAGGAAATCCGCGCCGCCGGCCTTGAGGCGGGCCGGCGCGAGAAGGAGAAACCGACAAGTGCGCTACATTGAGCACCTCATCGACCGTCAGGTCAGAAGGTGGGAACAGGAGCACGGGACCTGGGTCCCCTCACGCGGAAAGATGACCCAAGAGGACACGCAACCCAGACCGGTTATCGCCATCTGCCCGCAGCTCGGGTGCGGCTCGCGGCTCGTCACGGAGACGCTGAG
>DATKZW010000548.1:0-2298 GCA_035527775.1 Sumerlaeia bacterium
GAGTGATCGTGCCGGGGTCGCAGGAGGCGGTGCTGCCCGTCCACCCGGCGTCCACGCCCACGGAGGCCATATAGGTCGTGTAGTAGAAATCGGCGACCGCCGCGCGATTGGAAGCGTCCACCGAGAGCGCCGTTGGCGCGATCGGCCCAGAGGTCGAAAGGCCAACCGCTTCAACCCCAAAAGCGACGGGCGCCTCGCCAAGATCGACGGCCCCCTTCGCCAAAGCCGTCTGGGCGACGCCGCCCCATAGGATGCAGAGGCAAAGAGCCAAGACGATTCCACGTCTGCTATTCCACGGCTGAGAAGACTCCGCATGCTTCATGACCCACCACCCTTTCCCACAGAGATAGGCTGAGGAGAAGCAGCGCCGGCGCCGGCGTTCTGCTTTTCTTCCGCGAAAACATCGGCCTGAAAGGTGAGGAACCGCGCCTCGGGCCGCCGCCATGCGTCTGCAGGCAAGCCCGCCTTCTGGGAAAGATGCGCGAGCATCTCGTCGAGTCCCCACCCCTGCTCGACGGCGACCTGCGGGAGGAAAACGGCCCGGGCGACGCCGAGCATCAGGATCACGCCGTCGCGGCCGACCCGGATCTCGTCCGCCGAAGAGACTTCTTGCGGAACGGTGAGAGCCGAGATCTCGAGGTGGATCTCCGGCAGCTCCTCGGGTTGCACGGGGCGAAAGCGCTGATCGCGCAGGGCCGCGTTCAACGCATTGCCCCGCACCGACTCGCACAGAGGTTCATTCGGCATGATAGACCCGATGCAGCCGCGCAGCATCCCCCCGCGAGTGAGCGTGACGAAAGCCGCCCGCTCTTCCATCAAGCGGGGGAGCCCTTTGCATTTGTCCAGGCCGGGACGCTCCTCGCCGCTAACGGCCGCTTCGAGGGATTGGCGCGCCAGATCGAGCAGCGCGGCTCTCTCCTCGTTCGTCAGCGGCGGGGGGCCCTCGGCGCCACCGTCGGCCGTTCCGCCAGTCCCGGCGCCGTGGCCCGCAGCGTCCTCAGGCGCTCCCGCGGGCTCAGGCGGCGGGGCGGGCCACCCCTCTTCGTGCGTGAAGGCCATGGCGAGATACGTTACAGACTCGCCGAAGTCGCCCGTAAGCGCCCCGCTTGTGTCGTAGCGCAGGCGCGTGGCTTTCGTCCCCGAGGGGAGGGCCTCAAGGAGCAATGCGATTGGATTCCGTCCGCAGATTGTGTCTCCCGTCTCAGCCAGGTAAGACTGGAAGCGCGCCCGATCCAGCGATTCGATGGCGCCGGCGGCGCGGTCGTTCAGGTCCGCCAGGCTCTTGGAGGTGGCGTCATCGTGCGGGAAGGGGACATAGCCAAACCTCGGACCGTAGTGCGTGAAATCGGAGGATACGACAACGGCGACATCCGGACCGAGAACGCCGGCAAGCGCCTTGGCGAGAACGACATAGTCATCGCCCGCCAGATCGCCGACGACGATAGGCACAATCGCCGGCATCCGCTCGCCGAGCGCGTATTGCAGCAGGGGGATCTGGATATCAACGGAGTGTTCAGTAAGGTGAACGCCCGCCACGTTCTTCACCAAGGGACACCGGCGCAAGCGCCGAACCGCTTCGCGGTCGATGGGCGCGTCGCCCAGCGGCGTTTCGTACGCGCGGTACTCGCCGATGGACGCTCCCCGGAAATTGCTCGAGTGGCTCGGGCCCAGAATGATGATGCGTTTGAGCGGTGTCGTCCGGGCGGCGAAAAGCGCGGCGGCGTGAGCGGCCGTTGCCCCTGAGTATTGGTAGCCGGCATGGGGAGCGATCACAGCCAGCAGTTTGTTGGCGTCGACCTTGGCAGCGGATGCGCGCGCTTGGCCGAAGAATTTCCCGAGCATGGCCCGAAGGGCCGAGGCATTCCCAGGATACCAACTGCCCGCGATGGGGGAACGATGGACGGGCAGGCGTTTGGCTTCCTCGGGGGCCGCCAAAGGGGCCTCGGGTCCCGCGCGAGGCGCGGCGGCGCGCCGGGCCTCGGCGCCGGGCTCGGAGGGCTCCTTTGCGGCTCTCGGCGCGGCTTCCTTCTCTTCCTCGCGCTTGCCGCAGCTGGCGGCGCCCCAGATCGCGACCGCAAAGATCGCCGCCCCCAGCAGAACCCGCCTTTGCATTGCCCGCCTCCTCATTCGGCGAGGCTTCTTAGCCCGCCAAGTCGTTCCCGCGCCCCAAAAGGGGCCGATAGAAGGCCGCTTCGTGGTCGCTCAAGGTTGCAGTGCGCGGCGTCTCTGCGGGAGCGCTCCGGTCGGTGGAAGGCGCGTCGTTCCCCGAAAATGTGACTCCCAGCGCCCGGGCAAATG
>DATKZW010000549.1:0-2885 GCA_035527775.1 Sumerlaeia bacterium
GAAACCGCAAGCCTTGACGCCGAAGATGAGGCGGTCAACGTTCTGGACCGGGGCGCCTACCGGCGGATGCTCGGCTGGCTGCGGCCCGGCGCGCGGGACCATTCGGTGACGCGCGCCTTCCTTTCGACCTTCCTCCCCGGCCTTCCCAAGCGTCTCACGGCGCGCGTCGGAGGCGAGGGGCGGGCCTGCGTCCAGTGCGGCAGCTGCGAAGACGTCTGCCCGATCGACAATCTGATGCCGTATCTCTTCCACCGCTACCTGCCGCTCGAAATGATCGACGAGATGGAGAAGGCGGGCGTGTGGCTGTGCATCGAGTGCGGTTGCTGCTCTTACGTCTGTCCGTCGAAGATTCCGCTTCTCTCCGAGATCAAGCAAGGCAAACACGTTATCCTCGAAGAACTGGCCGAAATGGAAGAGGACTGAGCGCGACGCGACGCGCGCATGGAATCACGCTCCGAAAGACGCGCAAACATGAAGAACCCTCTGCGATCCCTTTTCGACTCCCTGGCGCCTTTGTTCGAGTCGAACCGTCTCTGCAAACCCTTCAAGCCGCTCTTCCAGGCAACGGACGCCTTCTTCTTTTCCGGGGACGAGTCGAACAAGGAAGCGCCCTTCATCCGCGACGGCGTGGACCTCAAACGGTTCATGATGACCGTGATCTTCGCCCTCGCGCCGTGCATTGTGTCGGCGCTCTTCTTCTTTGGACCCTACGTGATCTCTATGATTGTCGTTTCGTACGCCGCGGGCGCCGTCGTCGAGATCGCCTTCGCCATCATCCGCAAGGAGGAAATCAACGAGGGATTCCTCGTCTCCGGAATGCTGCTGCCCCTCATCCTGCCCGTGACGACGCCCCTCTGGGTCGTAGCGATCGGCATGGCTTTCGGCGTGCTCTTCGGCAAGGAGATCTTCGGCGGAACGGGCCACAACCCCCTGAACCCGGCGCTGGTCGGGCGGTGCTTCATCTTCCTGGCCTGGCCGCACCACACGGCGCCTTCCGCCTGGCGCGCGCCGCTCCAATGGCCCGCGCAGTTGCAGGCGCCCACGTGGCTGAATCTGAGAGCGTGGATCTCAACGACAGGCGCCGTGGACGCCGCGACGGCCGCCACGCCCCTCGCCCTGGCCAAGAACGGCGCCTGGGACTCGGTCCCGGTCATGGACCTTTTGACTGGCAACGTGGGCGGCAGCGTTGGCGAGACGTCCGCCATCCTCATCATCCTCGGCGGCCTCTACCTGACGTGGACGAAGGTCTCGAACTGGCGCCCGACCGTCTCGTGCCTCGCGGGCGCGTGGCTCATGGGCGTCCTCATGCACCGGCTGCATCCCGAAGCGTATGCGCCGGGGTGGTTTCACCTCATTTCGGGCGGCCTGATGTTCGCCGCCGTCTTCATGGTCACCGACCCCGTGTCCGGGCCCATCACGAACCCCGCCCGCTACGTCTACGGCTTCTTGATCGGCGTCCTTGTGGTCTTCGGCCGCTGCCTGGGAGGATTTCCCGAGTGGGTCACGTTCGCCGTGCTCCTGATGAATCTGTTCGCCCCTCTCTTGGATGAAGGAGTCTGGGCGTTGCGCTTCCGGAGGTTGAAGCAATGTCAGACACAATGAGAACCTTTGTGTTCGCCCTCGTTCTGAGCTTGGTCTGCTCGACCTTGCTCGCCGTGGTCAGCGGCCATTGCCAGCCCCGCTACGAGCAGAACAAGCTCCTCGAGAGAAAGACGAAAACCCTGAGCGTCCTCGGGATCGAGACGCCCGAAGAAGCAAAAGCCGATCGGATCAACGGCCTCTACGGGGAGAACATCGTCGAGAAGAAGGACGCGGAGGGAAGCGTCCTGGCCTATGAGTACCGTGACAAGGACGCCGACAAGTTGGTCGGCGTCGCTTTCCCCATTCGCGGCAAAGGCCTCTGGGGACCCATCGGCGGCATGATGGCGCTGGAAGGCGACCGCGCGACCATCCGCGGCATCCGCTTCTTCGAGCACCAGGAGACGCCCGGCCTCGGCGCCGAGATCGAGAAGGACTGGTTCCAGGATCAGTTCAAGGGCAAGAAGGCAATCGACGAGAAGACGGGCAAGGTCGTCATCCGCGTGGCCAAACCCGGGGCGCAGCCGGGGACGAACGAAGTGGACGGCATCTCAGGCGCCACCCTCACGGGCGAGGGGGTGAACGAACTGCTCGCCCGCGAGATCGAGTCTTTCCTGGAAAGGTACAAGCCCAATGAGTGACGGCACGAGGGTGGAAGAAGCCCCCTTCACGGTTCGCGACGCCAAAGCGATGATCAAGACCGGCACGCTGCTCGAAAACCCGATCTGTCACCAGACCCTGGGCATCTGCAGCGCACTGGCCGTGACGGGCAAGCTCGAAAACACGATCGTCATGTGCATCGCTTTGCTTCTCGTGTTGACGTGCAGCAACGTAATGGTCTCCTTCCTGCGCAATCAAGTCCCCCGCAAAGTGCGCATGATTGCCGAGATGGCCATCATCTCCACTTTCGTGATCGCTTTCGACCAGGTCCTGAAGGCCTACTACTACGACATGAGCAAGCAGCTGGGACCGTACGTCGGCCTCATCATCACGAACTGCATCGTTCTCGGACGCGCCGAGGCGTGCGCTCTGAGCAGCAGGCCCGTCAAGGCCTTCTGGGACGGCATTGCCAACGGCCTCGGGTACTCGGTCATCCTCTTGTCCGTTTCGATCGTCCGCGAACTTGTCGGCAGTGGGACCCTTTGGGGGCGTCCGGTTCTTTCGGACGGCTATGATCCGTGCCAGGTGATGGTGCAGTCCGCGGGCGCCTTCTTCGTTCTCGGAGTCGTCCTGTGGATTATGAAATCGCTCTGGCCGGAGAAAACGTGAGGTCCCGGGAATTCAGAATTCAGGAGTCAGAATTCAGA
>DATKZW010000550.1:0-14216 GCA_035527775.1 Sumerlaeia bacterium
CGTGCCCGAGATCTACGAGATCCCTCTCCGCTTCGCCGAGCAGGGCGTCGACGACACGATTATGAAGAAGCTCGGCATCCCCCCCTCGCCGCGGCAAAACCGCCAGTGGATTGAAATGGTCGAGCGCGTCCGCGCGCTGAAGGAGCAAGTCCGAATCGGCGTCATCGGCAAGTACATCGAACTGCAAGACGCATACAAGAGCATTTACGAGGCGCTTCGCCACGGCGCCATCGCGAACGGATTGGGGCTCGACCTCAAACGGATCGACTCCGAGAGAATCGACGAATCGAGCGAGGAAGAGATCCTGGGCGACCTCGACGGCATTCTCATTCCGGGCGGCTTCGGGACGCGCGGCATCGAGGGGAAAATCCGGGCCGTCGGCTACGCCCGGCGCAATTGCGTGCCCTTCTTCGGCATCTGCCTCGGCATGCAGTGCGCCTTGATCGAGTTCGCCCGCGCGGTCGCCAAACTCGATGGCGCCAACAGTTCCGAGTTCGACCAGGACACCCCTTATCCCGTGATCGACCTGCTGGCCACGCAGAAGACGATCACCTCTCTGGGCGGCACCATGCGCCTGGGCGCCTATTCCTGCCGGCTGCGCCCAGAGAGCAAAGCGCGCGAGGCGTACGGCAGCGACCTCGCTTCCGAACGCCACCGCCATCGCTACGAAGTCAACAACCGCTACCGCGATCAACTCATCGAGCACGGCCTCCTCGTCGCGGGCACGACCCTGGACAACAAGCTCGTCGAGATCATCGAGATCCCCGACCACCCGTGGTTCGTGGCCTGCCAGTTCCACCCGGAGTTCAAGTCGCGGCCCCTCACGCCCCATCCTCTCTTCCGCCAGTTCATCGCCGCGGCCAAGAAAGCCGGCGCTCGCCAGACGGCGGCCGCGTCGTAGGGAACGGGGGGCCTTCCTCGCACCGCGGCGCGCGGGGGCGAACTACCCCAAGAATGCCTAGTTCCTCCCAACCGATCCTCAAGCCGAAGCAGGTCTTCCGGGACGCGTCGCGCGCGTATCGCCGCAAACGGCGGCGGGGGTACTTGCGGATGCTGGCGGATTGCGCCGGCTACGTTTGCGGGTTCCCGAGAGACGCCGAGCGGGCGGGCGTGGCGCCCACGCCTTTCGCCCCCCACGCTCTCGATCCCCTCTTCTTCGGCATGAACGTCTGCCCCTCGCCCGACCCGGCGGGAGACGCGATCCAGATCGAGGCGCTGCGGGACCTGGGCGCCCGCGCCGTGCGGATCGACTACGGCGCGAAAGCGGACCGCGGGCCAGCGGACCGTTTTCTCGAGCGCCTGCTCGGGGCGGGGTTCCCCGTCACGCTGCACCTCGTGCAGGATCCCTACGAGGCGTGCGCCATGGCGGACGACCCGAGCCAACGACGGCGCTGGCGGGACTTCGTCGACGCGGCGCTGGGGCGCTACGGCCAACGCGGGGCCGGAGAGAGAGGAGTCGCCAATATGGCACAGCCGCCTTCGGCTGTGCGGGAAGGCGCCTCGGAAAGGGGCAAGTCTGACGAGTCGGACGCTGGACGCCGCGAGCGGCTGGACGGGACGGGACGAGTCGAAGCGATCGAGGTCGGCTCGACGCCCAACCGCCACTCCTGGTCGGGCTACACGCTGGCGGACTACGCCGCGGCGTCGCGCGTCGCCCGCGAAGCCCTCGACGCATGGTCCGCGTCTCACCGGGATCTCGAGCCCCCGCTGCTGCTGGGTCCGAACATCAGCGATTTTGCGCCGTATTTCACTATCGGTCAGCTGGCCGAGTGCCGGCGCGCGGGCGTGCGGTTCGACGTGATGACCGACAACCTCTTCGTCGATCGCGTCGGCGAGCCCGAGGCGCACGATCCGCACGTTCTGGGCAAGGCGTTGCGCGGGCTGCATCGGCTGGACCTCGCGCGCAAGCAGCAATCTCTTGCCGCCATCGGGCGGCGTTTCGGCGCCGCGCGGTCCTGGTGCGCGTACATGCACTACACCCTCTGCTTCGGCCGCCCGCGCCGCCGCCACGTCACGCCCGAGCAGTACGCCAATTACATGGTGCGTGCGCACATTCTGACCGCCGCCGCCGGTTGCTTCGAGCGTCTCTACTGGGGAACGCTGGTTGACCATTACAAGGGCCTGATCGACGAGACGGCGCGCGTCCGCCCCTACCCGCCCTTCGTGCACCATCGTTTCGCCGTCGACGGCCCGCCCTCGGAGTGGAAGCGACGCGACGACTTCTTCAGAGCCTACTCGACCCTGACGCGCCATCTCGCGGGTCGCCGTTTCGTGCGGCGCTACGCGACCGAGCCGGACGTGTTCGTGTTCGAATTCGCAGACGAGGAAGGTTCGGTCTTCGCGGGCTGGACGCGGGACGGGAGGGAGCGTTCCCTCGACGCCGCGTCTGTTAGTTCGGGCAAGGGCGTTTCAGAGCGGATCGACCGGGGCGGCAACGCGCTCGAGCCTGGCGACGCCATTCCCCTCGCGGCAGCCCCGGTCTGGTGGCGATAGGGCGCTCCCCCGCCTGTCCCGCGATCCCCCTCTTGGGTCCTGCGCGTGAAAGAGCAACGCCCTGTCCTTTCCTGCTGCGAAGTCGGAGTTCCCCGCCGCCGGCGCAAGAGAAGAGCCTCCTACCGGCCAGGGAGCGTTCTCGCCTTTTCCACCAACTGGATGAACTCCTCTCGATACCCGAACCGATCGTCTCCCTTCCCTTTCTCGGCGAGGTCGAGGACCGTCTCCAGCGTCGCGTCGCCTTTGTATTGCGAATCGCGCAGGATCATGCCGAAGGAGGCCACCGCGGCGGCGAAGTTGAAATCCGCCGAGACGTCATCCAAACTGAAGCCGTCATCGACGACGGGGAATTCCAGCAACTTGCTCGTCTCGCCGTCCGGCTCCTTGTAGCGGAGTTTGAGCGTGAGCGTCTCGCCGCTCGCGGACGCCTCGGTCAGCTGGCCCGCCGTCTGGTAGCGGAGCGGGTCGACCTTGGCGCGCTCGGCGCCCGAGTCTTTGCTCGGAGTCGCCTCGGCGCCTGCGGGAACGATCTCGTAAAGGGCGGTGACGCGCAGGCCCGCGCCGATCTCGCCCGCGTCTTTCGTGTCGTCGTTGAAGTCCTCGGCCCGCAGCATGCGGTTCTCGTAGCCGATCAGGCGATAGGCCGCCACCTGGCCCGGGTTGAACTCGACCTGGATCTTCACGTCCTTGGCGATGGCGATGAGCGTGCCGCTGATTTGTTCGACAAGGGCCTTCCGCGCCTCGGACGCGGTGTCGATGTAGGCGTAGTTGCCGTTGCCCTTGTCGGCGAGTTGCTCGAGCGTTCCGTCCTTCAGGTTCCCCATGCCGAAACCGAGGACGCTCAGGAAAACGCCGCTCTTCGCCTTCTCCTCGATGAGGCGCGCGAGCGCGTCCTGGTCGGTGACGCCGACGTTGAAGTCGCCGTCCGTGGCGAGGATGACGCGGTTGACGCCCCCTTCGAGGCAGTTCTCGGCGGCGGTCTGGTAGGCGAGCTCGATCCCCGCGCCGCCGTTGGTCGAGCCGCCCGCCTCAAGCCGGTCGATCGCCTCGAGGACCGCCTGCAGGTTGTCGCACCGCGTCGGCGGCAGGACAAGGCCCGAAGCGCCGGCATAGACGACCATGGCCACGGTGTCGTTCTCCGTCAGGTTGCGCGCGAGCATCTGCATCGACTCTTTGACGAGCGGAAGCTTATTCGGCGACTGCATGGAACCCGAAACGTCGAGGAGAAAGACCAGATTGCTCGCAGGGCGATTTTCCCAGGGGATTTCCTTGCCCATGAGGCCGATGTTGACGAGGCGGTGGGCGTCGTTCCACGGGCAGTCGGCGATCTCGACGCTCGCCGAGAAGGGCTCGTCTTCCTTGGGCGCGGGATAGTCGTAAGAGAAGTAGTTGACCATCTCCTCGATGCGCACGGCGTTCTTCGGCGGAAGCTGACCTTCACTCAAGAACCGCCGCACGTTGGCGTAGGACGCCGTGTCGACGTCGATGGAGAAGGTCGAGAGGGGATGGAGGGCCACGTCCAGGAAAGGATTCTCCACGATGCGGTCGTAGGCTTCCGCGTCGGCTGGTGCGCTCTCTGGAAGCCGGGCAATGCTCTCGAATTCGGTCTCAAGCGCAGCGAAGTCTGTCTGAATGACGCGAAGGCCCGCGTACCCGGCTGCGCGTTTCTCAACATCCTCGGCGGCGCCATTCTTGAGGCTCGCCATGCGATAATAAAAGGCTTCCCGTGTGGAGGGAGCCTGTCTCGACGCCGCGGGGGAAGAGCGGCGCAAAACCTCGAGCCTGCCCCGCCCGTTCTGCAGCGAATAGACCTGAAGCGCAACCGGTGCGCCACCCGTTCCTTCCTGGGCGGACCGCGCGACTTCCCTGCGCCTTTGCGCCTCCTGGTACTTCGGGAACGCGACCGTCAAAGCCGCGGCCACGGCCGCCGCGCTGATGACGCCCACCGAAGCCCAGGACAACCCGAGCACGCGTCCCCTCTTCCGAGCGCCGAGGGACATCTCTGAAGGATGCCCGGGCGTCTGGGGTCCCGCCGCTCCAGCCTTTGCCCCGAGATCCAGGGGCTCTCTCACGCGAAACCGTTTGCCGTTCCCCCATTCGATGACGGCTGACGCGTCGTCGATCGGTTGGAGACGGTCGCCCTCGCGCACGACGCATCCGGGAAAGGCCTCGACGGCGGGTCCGCTGCCGGCGGCGCCCCCCTCGCCGCGGCGGACGAGGACAATCCCCCTCACCGACCGGATTTCGCCAAGAACGGGGGCGCCGGCGTCCCACGCGCGCTCGCCGACGCGGTCCATCACGTGCCGCGAGACGGCGTCGAGACGTTCTCGCGGGGCACGAGCCGCCCTTGCAGCCGTGCTCAGGACCTCGACTTTTCGCCGGCAGGCCTCGCAGTCGGCGATATGCCTTTCGAAGCCCTTCGCTTTCTGGCCGGGAAGCGCGCCGTCGAGATAACGCGAGATCGTTGTGTATGTCGGATGAAACAGCATGATCGGTTCTCCTCCCAAACCGGAGTTTTCAGTTCAACGCAGAGGCGCAAAGGACGCTGACAAACGCAGAGACTTCATCTCGCTAGGTCCGGGTGAGAGTGTGTCGCCAGACGCCGTGACGCGACCGCAGACTTCTCCTGCCGCCCTTCTTCCGAGCAGCGTCGGGGTCGGAGTCCGGGGCGACGGATTCGTCCACACTTCCCTCTGCGTTCCTCTGCGTTCCTCCGCGTTCTCTGCGTCTCTGCGTTTCTCATTCGGGCCGGTTTTCCGGGCGGGGTCCCCAAGCGGCGTCGGAAGCGATTCGCATACTCAGAACAACCCGCATCCCTTCGCGTTCTTCACGAGCAACTTGCGCGCCGCGTTCAGACGCGTCGTCACCGTCGTGACGGGGAGGCCGAGGAACTCGGCGATCTCCTTGTAGGAAAGGTCCTCGACGTAGCGGAGGATCAGCGTCTCGCGATACTTCCCCGGCAGCGCCTCGACGCATTGCATCACCTGCCGCAGGTCCTCCTCGCTCGCCGCCGGCGCGGAATCGGCGGCGGGGGGATCGAATCCCGCCTCCATCAGTTGGTCGAGAGAGAGCGTCGGGGCGCAGTTCCGGCGTCGGAGGTTGCGGAACTTGTTCCTCAGAATCCCGCAGATCCATCGCGGAAACGCCGACGGGTCGCGGATGCGGTCCAGGGCGTTGTAGGCGGCGATGAGCGTCTCCTGGGTCAGGTCGGCGGCCGCGTCGTAGTCGCCCGAGAGATGGAAGGCGAGACCGAAGAGGCGCGCGCGATAGCGCTCGACGAGCTGCCCGTAGGCCTGGACGTCGCCGCTCAAGACCGCTCGGATGACCTCGGAGTCCGCCAATCCGCCGCTGCTTTCTTCCATCCGCCTCCGCCCTTCCTCGCTATCCAGTAACGAAACGGAGCGATTTCATTCATGCCTTCTAAAGAAGGGCCGACGCTCAAGTCGGATCGGGAAAAAGTGAGGATTTGCGGACCGCGGTGCGGCAGGATTCCCCCCGAGACGGCCCGTCGCGTCCCTGAGGCGCCGCCGCCTTCGGTTGCACCAGAGCGTTTCCTCGTTCGCCACGCCAGAGACCCGTCGATGTCCCTCGCCCGTCGTCGTTGACAAGCATGGGCTTTCCCGACGGAGACGATGCGCCTCATGCTTCGCGCCGTTTTTCCCGCTGGGGGCGTTGAGTCCTTCTCCCGTTTCCGGCAGCGGCTTTCCCCCGCTAAAGAAGGTTGTCGAAGAAGAGAGCAATCCGCTGGGCCGCATGGAACGCGGACCGCAAGGAGGGAACCTTAAGCCAGCAGGGCCTCGGCGTTCCCATGAAAGATCTTCTCCTTCACGCCGTCGGAGACGGCGAGTTCCTCGACGAAAGCGATCTGATCGGCCATCCGTCCCCAGGGCGAGTCGCTCCCGAAGAGAATGCGCTCCGGGTCGTGTCCATTCAGGATCGCGTGGATTTGCTCCTCGGAGGCGAATCCTCGAGTGAAAGAGGTCTCGATATAGACGTCTCGCCCGAGCAGGCGCTCGGCGAAGCCATCGAGGCTCCGCCAGCCGCCGAGGTGAGCCATAACGATCTTCAGTCTCGGAAAATTCCCGAGAACGGTGAGAAACCGTTCGGGAAGCGCGAGATCCTCGTCCCGGAAGGCAATGTCATAGCCTGCATGCATCAATAGAATGAGACCCGCCTCCGAGATTGCGTCATAGAGCGGGAACACTCTCGGGTCGTCGGCGGCGAAGTTCTGGTAAAGCGGGTGAAGTTTGAGCCCCCGAAGGCCCGCCGCGGCGATCCGCTCGACTTCTTCGATGCAGTTCTCGGAACACGGATGAACCGAGGGGAACGGCACAAGGCGATCGGAGGCGATTGAGGTCGACCATTCGAGAATCGAACGGCTCTGCCCGGGCTTCGTCGCAATGGAGGCAACGACGGAACGCTCGACGCCGTGGCGGTCCATAAGGGCGAGAAGCCCCGCAACCGCGCCGTCGGTTTCGGCCTGCATGGCCGACTCCGCCTCGAGGGCGGCGATTGCCTTCTCCGCCAGGAAATCGGGGAAAGCATGGGTGTGGAAATCGATAATCCGCATGGCGGAGGAGACTATTTCAGCAACGCCGCTGCGGCGTCAAGGGAATATGCCGAGCCGGGTCGAAGAGGCCCGCCAAGGCTGCCAGGGCGTTCTTTTCGAGGGACGCAGACGACTTGCAGCCGTTCCAAAGAGTTCAAAGGGAGCTCGGCCCCGAAACCCCCGGCCCCCGTTATGGAACTCCGGATTGTTGAGGTTGCTTTAGTTAGACTCGGCGCTCGCCCCTCCCGGCGGCGCGGCTTGCTTCTTGCTCGTTCGATGGCCAGAACCCCGCAAGGCGCGGGGTCGAAACCCCGCCCGGGAGTCGGGCGTCGCGGCAACAACAAGGTCGCGGCGACAGGAAAGAGGAAGGAGAATGGAACGATGGGAAGTCGCAAGAACAGATGGAGGCTGATTGCCGGCGCGAGCGTTCTCGCTCTGGCCGTGGCGGGTGGCGCTTTGGCTCAGCCCGACAGCGAACCCCGGGCTCGCGAGCGCCGGGGACAGGACCGTCCGGAAGGCGTGAGGGAGCGGGCCGGCTCGCCGCTGGCGCCGGCTCTGCGCCAAGCCGACAAAGACCGCGACGGCGCGATCTCACGCAAGGAATTCGCGAAAGCGATGAATCAGGTTTTCGACAGACTCGATCGCGACGGCAACGGCGGACTCAGTCCCCGAGAGAGTCGCGCTCTGGTCGGCGGGCCTCGCCCGCGCCCGGAACAGGGCGGCCCGCGCGAAGGGGGCGGACAAATGATCCAGCGCCTCGACGCCGACAAAGACGGCAAGGTCTCGGCCGGTGAGTTCAGGGGCCGACCCGAGGCATTCAAGAGGATCGACGCCGACGCCGACGGCTACGTCACGCCCACGGAACTGGCCGCCGTGAGGCGCAAGAGAGCGCGCGATGGTTTCGGCCCCGGCTCCGGCCTCGAGGCTGGCGAGGACCGCCCGGTGCGGCAACGCATCCGCATCAGGGCACTCCTGGAACGCTTGGATGCAGACGCCGACGGCAAGATCTCCTCCGAGGAATTCCGAGGACGCCAAGAGCGTTTTCAGCATCTCGACGCCAACGGCGACGGCTATGTGACTCCGGAAGAACTGGCGAGCGTGCGCGGCGCCAGGCAAGGCGCCCGGGGGCCGAGACCGGACCGTCCCTACAGTGCGCCTGGCCCTGAGGACGAGCAAGGCGCCGAATAACGGGCGGCCGAAGAGCCCCCCCCCCCAAATGATCGCCCCCGCTCTCGGCGCAATCGCGAGCGGGGGGTTTTTCATGATTCTCGCCGCACCCGGGCGTCAGCCAGGTCTCGGAAGACGACGAACACAGGCCTGTGGTAGCGAGGGGCGGACTTGAACCGCCGACCTGTGGGTTATGAATCCACCGCTCTCACCAGCTGAGCTACCCCGCCGCCCAACCCGAAGCGAAAAAAGAGAACGAAGGGAGCCATTTCCGGAGCGCCGCCCGTTCTCTTCTTGCCAAATTTGGTAGCGGGGGCCGGACTCGAACCGACGACCTTTGGGTTATGAGCCCAACGAGCTACCAACTGCTCCACCCCGCGCCAAACCTACTGCTCGCTTAACATCGTAACGGGAACGATCGTGGCATGCAAGCGCTTTTTCGCCCGTTTCCGCAAGGCGGCCACGCCGTGACTCAACCCGTTTCCGGCGAAGAGGAATCAACCCTTTTTCGGGCCTTTCGCCTTTTCCTGACTTTTCACCTCCGACCCCTCGTCCGGCGACGCCCCGAATTTCGCAAACCGTTTCTGGAACTTCTCGACCCGGCCCGCCGTGTCGATGAACGTCTGCTTCTGGGTGAAGAAGGGATGGCAGTTCGAGCAGGTTTCCAGAACAATCGTGGGGTACTCGGCGCCCTCGAATTCCTCAATCCTCGCGTCGAGACGCGTCGAAGAGCTGACCCAGCGGCTCTCGCACGAGGCGCAACGGAATTGGACCAGCCCCATGGGCGGATGAATGCCGGTTTTCATAGTCCAGACTACTCCCCGCTGGCGAAATGTCGAGGAGCGGCTGTCTCCGCCTCCTCGCAAATGTCCGGCGCCGACGGCCAAGTCCGCGCTCAAAGGGCTGAGAATGCAGATCTTACCTTCCGCGCTCCCCGGCACGGGCCTTTCCTGACCCGGCGCAAGAAATGACTATGGCCCCGACATGGGGTCCTGTCAAGGGGGAAACGGAGAAAACCCGCACTGATCTCGACCTCGGCGCCAACCGCCTTCTCCTTGACACTCTCGGTCAACCGTCCTACTCTGCGGCCAACGACAGTCGTCCGATTCCGAGCTGGTCGGGACCAGAAAGACGGATTGAATGAGAACAGACGGAACTGTGAGAAGTCGCACAACGGTCTTCCGCCCCGTGAAGGCGTCGCTGACGGACTTGTTGGGACGAGATTACGCTCCCGCCATCTGCGAAGCCTGCGCGTTTCTCTCCGGAGTCCCGAAGAAGGAACTCCTGGCCATCGCGGGCCGCAAGGTCGATTTCTACCCCCCGGCCTTTCAGAAACGGATGCTATCCCTGCTCCCGCGAGTGGGCGAGCGCGTGCGGGCCCCTCTGCGCGCGACCCGGCGGGGCGCCACTTCGCGGGAGTTCGAGAGGAACACGCGGACGGACGCGGCGCCCCTGAGCGGGCTCGGGCTTTTCCGGATCGGCGAAGACGGCCGTTTGCGCTTGGTATCGAAAAGCGAACACTACCACGCTCCGCTCGGCCACGGCTTCCCCGGGTACCGGTTGATCGACCACGCCCGGCGTCTCGGGATCCCAAACGCGACGCACAACAGCGCCCGCGGCCATATCACGCGGCTCCTCGAAGAGGAATTGGTCCGAACGGCGAACGGCATCGCGCGCGACGACGAAGCGGGTCTCCGCCGCGTGTTGGAGTCGACGGGATCGACCGCCTTGAACCGCGTGCTGAATCTGGAGACGGGGAGCCTGGCGATGGAAGCGGCGCTCAAGATGATGCTGGGGCGCTTCTGCAAGCCGCAGGCGGACTCCCCCGAACCGAAGTATCGCGGGCGCGTGCCCGTCCTGGCCGTCATCGGCGACGCCGACGGCGGGCTCGAAGCGAATTACCACGGCACGACGTTCCTCGCGCAAATGCTGCGCGGCATGTGGCCCGAGGCGCTCGCGGCATTCGAGAAACGCGGGATCCTCCTCGTGCGCGCGGTGCGGCCGGAGAATATGGAAGACCTGGAGGCGCTGTTCCAGAAGTATGAAAAGAGCCCGTACAAGATCGCGGGCTTCCTCTATGAGATCGTCCTCATGAACTACGGCGGACTCAAACTGAGCAAGCGGTTCGTGCGGCGCGCTCACACGCTTTGCCGTCGGCACGACGCGCCCACCGCCGTGGACGAAATCCAGTCTTGCCTCTGGCATCCGGACCTCTACATGTTCCGTGAGTACGGCGTTCGGCCCACCTTCGTCGCCGTCGGCAAAGGGTTTCCCGGCGGGGAGTATCCGGCAAGCCGCATCCTTTTCAACTCGCGCATGGATTGCCTGCCCCAATTCGGCGCCCTCGTCACGAACGGTCAGGAGGAGTTGGCCTCTCTGGCTTATCTCATCACGATGCGCTGGGCGGAGGCGAACGCGGACGTGACGCGGGCCGTTGGCGACTACTACGAAGAACGCCTTCGCGCGCTGGCGAGCGACCACTCGAGTCTCCTCGACCGGTTCGAGGGGAGCCGCCACATGGGAGCGCTCTTTTTTCATGAGATCGACGCGGCGAAGGCTTTCGTGGCAAGACTGGTTGCGGGGGGGATTGACATCAGCGTCCAAGCATACAAGGCGGCCTGTCCCCCGGCGGCGTTGACGAAACTCCCCCTCACGGCAGGCTGCGAGGCGGCCGATTTCATCGTTGCGAGGATGGGCGAAGCGTTGAGAAAGCTAGGGGGCTGACTAACCGATGAGCAAGCAATGGAAAGACAGCGTCTTCCAGACGGACAAGCGCATCCGGCTCGGCATTTGGGGCCTGGGCCGAGGGCATACTTTCCTCCGAACCTGCGCGACGCTGAACATCGACGTCGTCGCGGGTTGCGACTTCAACGCCCACATGCGCGAGCGCTTCCTGAAGGACGCGCCGGACGCCTTCGTCACCGGGGACGCTGAGGAGTTCCTGGCCCAGGATTTCGACGCCGTATTGCTGGCTACGTTCTGCCCCTCGCACGGACCCGACGCCGTCCGATGCCTCGAAGCGGGCAAGCACGTCCTTTCGGAGGTGACGGCCTTTCACACGCCGGCCGAGGGCGTGCGTCTGGTCGAGGAAGTAGAGCGGACCGGGCTCGTCTACCAGATGGCCGAGAACTATCCTTACAGCGCCGCCAACATGTATCTCGCGCAGAAATGGCGGGAAGGGCTCTTCGGCGAACTGATGTACGCCGAGTATGAGTACGTTCACGAGGTCCGTTCCTTGTGTTACACCTACATCGACGGCGCGCCGATTCAGCCGGGCAATACGGTCCACAACTGGCGCAGCTGGATCAATTTCCACTACTACAACACCCATTCCCTCGGACCCGTTATGCGCATCACGGGCGCCCGGCCGGTCCAGGTCGTGTCGCTGCTCGGAACCCAGCTCTTGCCGGGGTATCCCGCCGGACAGCTGGACGCGATGGGGGGCATTGCGCCGTCTCTGATCCGCATGAACAACGGCGGCCTGATGCGGAACCTGATGGGCTCAACCACGAACGACTCGCACCTGCAGCGGCTGTGGGGGACGAACGGCGCCGCCGAGATCGTCGATGGGCGACTCTTCCTTCGACTCGGCGCCTGCGGTTCCGGGCCGAAGATGGAGGTCGCGCCCAAATGGCCGGAATTGGCCGACCATGCGGAACGGACCGGACACGGCGGCGGCGATTTCTGGGTGCTGTACTACTTCGCCCGGCAGATCCTCCTCGGAGAATCTGGTCCTTTCGACGTCTATGTCGCCTCCGACTGCACGCTGCCGGGCATTCTCGCCTATCGCTCGATGATGGAAGGGGGTAAGCCCCTTGACGTGCCGGATTTCCGGAAGCGATCGGAGCGAAACAGATACCGAAACGACGACGGCGCGCAGCCCCGCTTCGACGTGGAAAGGGGCTGTTTCCCGAAGCGCGCCGATCCGCGCCTGACAGGCGAATTCACAACGATCATGAACGAGCTGATCGGCCACGCCACGGCCTACCGCGCGTGGGCCGACTGGGCGAGGGTCCTGGACGACGCGAAAGAGCCGGAGCGCGTGCTGGCGTTGGCCGACGGTCTGATCCAGCGCTACCCCGCCATGCGCAGCACGATGCGAAAAGCGCGGCGCCTGGCCGACGCTTACCCCCAGAGCGCGGGCGCCCGCGTCTTGCGGGAGATGTTGGCCCTCGCGGACGAGAAACAAACCATGGGACGCGGCTTTCTTGACGATCTGAAGGAGCAGCGCGGCCGCCTGGGCCGCGTCGCGCGCAAGAAGTAAAGCCGCCCACGAAGGGGATTCGCCATGGCCCGACGAGTCATCCGTTTCGGCGTCATCGGCGGCGGATTGATGGGGAGAGAGATCGCCAGCGCCGCGGCGCGGTGGTGTCATCTCCTGGATCTGCGCGTGAAACCAGAGATCGTCGCGGTTTGCAGCAAGCCGGCGTCCACCCTTGAGTGGTTCTCGGAGAACCTGGAAACCGTGAAGCAGACGACGACGGACTACCGGGAGCTGTTGGAGAACCCTGACGTCGAGGCCGTCTACTGCGCCGTCCCCCACAACCTGCATCGGCAGATGTACGTTGACGCGATCGAGGCGGGCAAACACCTTCTCGGGGAGAAGCCGTTCGGAATCGACCGGGCCGCTAACGCCGTCATTTCGCAAGCCATCGCCGGGCGACCCGACCTCGTTGCGCGCTGCTCCTCTCAGTTCCCGTTCTTTCCCGGAGTGCAGAGGATCGTGAAAGCCCTGAAGGAGGGCCGTTTCGGCGCGATCCTGGAAGTGGAATGCGGGTTCCTGCATTCGTCGGACGCAGATCCAAACAAGCCGATCAACTGGAAGCGCATAGTCGAGATCAACGGCGAGTACGGGTGCATGGGCGATCTTGGGCTTCATGTGTTCCACGTTCCGCTGCGCGCGGGCTGGCGACCGAAGAACGTTCGCGCGGTATTGTCGAACATCATTCGCGAACGGAAGAACGCGGAAGGGCGACTCGTCCCGTGCGAGACGTGGGACAACGCGACGCTCTTGTGCGAGATGGACGGAGACGGCGGCGTCTTCCCGCTCACGGCGAAGACACAACGCATTGCACCCGGCGAGACGAACACGTGGTATCTAACGATTCTCGGCACGCGCTTCTCCGCGCGTTTCACCACGAAACGGCCCCGCACGCTCGAGACGCTCGCCTACGAACCCGGCGGGCCTCAGATCTGGCAAACCGAAGACTTGGGGTATGAATCCGTCTATAAGACGATAACCGGCGGCATCTTCGAATTCGGCTTCTCGGATGCCATTCTTCAAATGCTTGCCGCTTTCTGCGATCAGATCGCGCAAGGCAACGACGCCCAACTCCCCTTCGGGTGCGCCACGCCCCAGGAAGCCGCCCAGACGCACGAGATCTTCACGGCGGCGCTCGAATCTCAGCGGACCGGGCAAGTCGCGCCCATTGGCGACGGCGATTGAGACGTCCGAGAGCGCCCATCGCGACAAGCAAGGGAGACCGCGCTGGAGAGGCCGAAACGCCGGCTCAGGGCAAAAGCGGACGCGAGAAACCGCCCTCCGCGGCGGGAACCCGGGGGAAGAGCCCCGCGGCGCAAGACCGCCTTGGCATGCAGACACGAACTCCGAGAGAAATCCTTGTCGGAATCGACGTCGGCACGACCGCGCTGAAAGCGGCGGCGTTCGACGCGCGGGACGGGAGAACGCTTGCCCGCGCTTCGGAGGCCCTTCACGTGATCAGCGGCGCGGACGGGAGGCGCGAGCAGAGTCCCCTGTCCGTGGACCGCGCGTTGGGCCGGTGTATCAGCGCATTGCAGACGCGCCTCGGCGCGGCCTGGCGACGGGTGAGCGGGCTGGGCCTCGCGGCGCAAGGCGGCAGCGGCGTGATTGTGGATCGCGGGACGTGTCGCGCTTTCACCCCGCTCGTTCTCTGGAACGACGGGCGCACGTTCCGGCGCCAAGCCCGAATCGCGGCGATGAAACCCCGCGGTTACTGGCGCGCCCTCACTTTGCACGACCGACCTG
>DATKZW010000551.1:0-2859 GCA_035527775.1 Sumerlaeia bacterium
GCAAAGAGCGCGGGGACGATCTTGGTCTGCGCCAGGTTCCCCGACGCGCCGAGGATGATGAGGCTCAGGGGCGCCTCTTTGGCCTCTTCTGCGTTCCCATCCCTTGGCATGCCTCGTTCCTCCGTTGGGCCGCCCAACTCGCATTTCCCTACCACAACCGTCCGCCGAGAGCAAGACATCGACCCCAAATGGACTTTGGTCCCGCAACTTGCTTTGCGGCCTACGAGGGGCTTGCTTTCCGGCGAAGTCCGCGTTACGCTCGGTTTGTGAAAGCGCGGACCCATCTCTGAGGAGGCGTTTGCAGTGCTCCCTAACTCCGGCAAGATCCCCCCCGTTCGGCCTCTGGAGCCCGTTGCCGTCGAAGCGAACGGTCAACGCGTGGTCGTCCTTCGCGACCCGCTGCGACTCATGCCCGATCCGGTAATGGCGCCCGTGCCCGTCTATGTCTTGCTCTGCCTGATGGATGGCACGCGGTCGATCTCCGAAGTCCGACTCGCCTTCCGGCTGCAAACCGGCGGGGACGTGTCGGAAAAGGACTTGGGGGAGTTGGTGCGGGACCTCGACGAAAAGGGGATGCTGCAAACCGAACGGTTCGAGGCCCTGCGCCGACAGGCGCTCGAGGAGTTTCGCGACTCACCCGTCCGCAAAGCCGCCCACGCCGGCTCGGCCTATTCGGCCGATCCCGAGACCTTGACCAAGGAGATCGACGCCTTCTACGAGAATTGCTTCAGCGACCCGGAAAGGAATCCCCCGCTTGCCGCCGCTTGCGGGGAGGATCATCGGAGAGTCAGGGGCCTGGTTGCCCCGCACATCGACCCGCGTGTGGGAGGCCCCTGCGCCGCCCGCGCCTTCGCAGCCCTGGCCGCCTCCAGCGGCCCCTTCCCCGATCTTTTCGTGCTGTTGGGGACGGTCCATCAACCGTCGCGAAACGCCTACACCCTCACCGAGAAAGCCTTCGAGACGCCTCTGGGCGTCTGCTCCGTGGATCTCGAGGTCGCCCGCAAACTGCTGGCCGAATGCTCGTTCGACTTGAAAGAGGACGAATATCTGCACAGGAACGAGCATTCCATCGAGTTCCAGGTCATTTTCCTTCAGCACCTCTATCAGAAACACGCGCGGAGCGGCAATGGCACGCCGCCGAGGGAGTTCAGGATCCTGCCGATCCTTGTTGGCTCCTTTCACGAGTTCTTGGAGACAAACACGATCCCGTCGACCTCGGAGCCCGTGCGGGTCTTCACGCGCGCGCTGCGCAAGGCCCTTGACGGCCGCGCTGGGCGAGTTTGCTTCATCGCCGGAGCGGATCTGAGCCACATGGGAAGGAAATTCGGCGATTCGGAAAGCCTGACCGAGGCCTTGATCAACGCGGTCCGCGCCCAGGACCTCGAGATGCTCGGGCACGTCGAGCGCGGAAGTCGGGAGGAGTTCTTCCGTCACCTGCAATGCACGGGCGACAGGCAGAAGGTCTGCGGCCTGCCCCCCATCTACACGATGATGAACATCCTCGGTGAGGGCTGCGAAGCCCATCTGCTCCACTACGATCTGAACGTGGAAGAGGCGACCCAGAGTTTCGTCTCCTTCGCCAGCCTCGCTTTCTACGACAAGACGACGTAAGATCCGTGTCGCTTGGCCGTGTCGTTGCGCGTTTTCTTGCGTTCTCTCTATTCGATTTCTCCCCGATCGAGCACGTCGCGCAAGTAGTCTGCGTAGGAGCTTCCGCCCATGTTGTCGGCGACCGCACGCACGTCCTCGGCCCCGATCCAGCCGGCGCGCCAAGCGATCTCCTCGAGACAGGCCACGTTGAAGGCCTGGCGTTCCTCAATGGTCCTGATGAAATTGGCGGCGTCCAACAGACTGTTGTTCGTGCCGGCGTCGAGCCAGGCTATTCCCAGACCGAGTCTCAGAACCGTCAGGCGCCCCTCCTCGAGATACAGCCGGTTCAGGTCGCTGATCTCGAGTTCTCCTCTGGCGCTCGGCCGCAGCATGAAGGACTTCTCGACGACGTCCGGACCGTAGAAATACAGCCCGGGAACCGCGTACGAGCTCCTGGGCGACTGCGGCTTTTCTTCGAGACTAATGACGCGTCCATCCCGGTCGAACTCCACCACTCCGTAACGTTTGGGATCCTTGACGCGATAGGCGAAGACGCACGCGCCTTCCCGGATCTCCGCCGCCTGGCGCAGCATGGGGGTGAGACCGTGTCCGTAAAGGATGTTATCGCCCAGAATCAGGCACACGGGCGAGTCCTGGACGAAATCCGCTCCAATCTGGAACGCCTGTGCCAGTCCCTCCGGTCGGGGCTGTTCGGCGTAGGAGAACTCCATCCCAACGCGCTTCCCGTTGCCCAGCAACCTCCTGAAAGAAGGCAGGTCCACGGGCGTGGAAATGATCAACACTTTTCGAATCCCGGCCAGCATCAGAACGCTCAGCGGGTAGTAAATCATCGGCTTGTCATAGATCGGCAGCAGCTGTTTGCTGACGACCTGCGTCATCGGATACAACCGGGTTCCACTGCCGCCGGCGAGGATGATTCCTTTTGTGGGAGATTCCATGACGTTTGGCCTTTCCCCGGGGCTCGCGCAAACGACCGCAGCACAAGGCCCATCCCTTTGCGCGGCTCCGCTCTCGCTCTGAGGGACCGCCGGGGGTCTCCCCGGACCAAGTCTTTGGGCTCGGTGCGCTTCCGCCCCCCTGCCTGTTCCCATCGGAATTGCGCGGCCAACAGGAACGCAAGCGCGAAAGCAGACTCTTCAGCACGGAGTGTAAGCGATCGCAAGAGAAAAGTCCACCCCTGTCGCGCCACAATGATAATGCGAGCTGCCTCATAATAAAAGCTACCGAAGGAGGGGGGGAGGAAGAGAG
>DATKZW010000552.1:0-4932 GCA_035527775.1 Sumerlaeia bacterium
CCACCGGCAGCGTGACCACCTGGAAAGCGACGATGGCCGAGAACATGGCGATGCCCAGCAGGATGAGTCCCGCGGCGTGAATGATGAAGCCGAGAAAGATGAGGGGGAAGGCCGCCCAGGATCCGAACGAGGCAACGGGCACCATGATGTTGCGCAGTTCGAGCGCGGCGTAGCCCTGCGCGTGTTGGAGGGCGTGCCCCGCCTCGTGGCACGCTACGCCCACCGACGCCAGGGAGCGCCCCTGGTAGACGTCCGGCGAAAGCCGCAAGACTCTGGTGCGAGGGTCGTAGTGGTCGCTCAGGAACCCGCGCACCGGCATGATCGCCACGGCGTTGTCGATTCGCTGGGCCATCTCGGGGGATTCCACGACGCGCAAGCCGCTGCCGCGGAGCATTTCGGCGGCGGCTTCGGCGCCCGACATCTGGCCGGAGTTGCCCACCCGGCTATACTTGCCGAAAGCGCTCTTCACTTTGACCTGAGCCCAGATCGCCAGCAGCAGCGCGGGTCCTATCATCACGATGTACAGCGGATTGAGGTAAAACATTTTCCCGCTCCTTGTCGAATGTGTCAGTTTGACCCGGCAGGACAAGGGAGCCGGGGCCAAACAACAGCACGGTAGCACAAGAGCAAAGGGTGTGCCAGTGGTTTCCGGGCATTGGGGGCTAGCGGTTAGGGACCAGGGATTGGGGGTCGGGGACCAGGGGCCTGGCGCCTGGGAACAGGAGGCAAAGATAAGGGGGCGCGGCTCTGCGGTTCCTGTCCTCAGGAAAAACCTTTGGCGGGGGCGGCGGAACGGAGTATCCTGGGCGTCTGCCAGGAGGAGACGTGGCGATCTGAGATGAAGCGTTCGCAGATCAACGACAGCATTCGTCTGGCCATCGACGTTCTGAAGGCCCACCGCTTCGAACTGCCAAGATGGGCCTACTGGGGGCTCGCAAATTGGGAGCACTGCGGCCCGGAGGCAAAGGAGATCAAGGCGCGCCGCCTGGGGTGGGACGTGACGGACTTCGGACTGAGTCAGTACCGCGAGCAAGGCATGGTGATTTTCACCCTCCGAAATGTTCGAGTCGGACAGCCAAAGGCGGACGAGCGGGAATCGGCGACCGGCCAGCCGGCCACGCCGGGTTCGGGCGAGGCTTCACGGGCTCGCCATGAAGGCTCGGCGCCCGCGGGCGAGAGGACCCCTCGGCCTCTCCCCTCCCCCGCTGCCGGGTACGTCGAGCGGATCATGTTTTCCCAGGTCCATCAGGTCAACCCCATGCACCTGCACCGGACGATCACGAGCGATCTCGTCAATCGCGGGGGCGGCGACCTGGTGGTCCAGCTCTACAACGCCGGCGCGCGTGGGGGTCTCGATGAGGAAGGCAGGGTCCCGGTCTATGTGAATGGAATCTTCTACAATATCAGAGCGGGCGGGTTGGTTCGCCTCGCTCCAGGCGACGGCGTCACCATTCCGCCCGGCCTTTGCCACAAGTCGTGGCCGGAGAAAGCGGGATGCCTCATCGGCGAAATCGCCACTCCCGGCGACCCGAACGCCGACACGCGCTACATCGACATGGAGCCCGAACCGATGGAGATCGAAGAGGACGAACCCGCCCTCTTCGTGCTTTGCCACGAGTATCCGGAGACGGGGTGAGCAAACCGCAACTCCACGGACGGCCGCCGACGATTGCGAGGACAACGGACGGTGAAACCGGGAGGGGCGAGAGCAAAGGGGCGGGCATGAGGGGAGATCCGCACAGGGAATCGACGAGGAAACCGGTGTCGATCAGCCGCAATGTCTCATGGGCTGGTACGGGGATTCTTCTGTTTCACGTCGGGTTCTTCACGCTTGTCACCCAGGCGGTCTTGATTCGCGAATTCCTGGTTCTCTATCTGGGCAGCGAGATCGCACTGGGGGTGTTCTATTCCGCATGGCTGGTCTGGATCGGGATCGGGGCGGCGCTGTTCTTGCCCTTTGCGCGGAAGGGAGAAGGCGCAAGCGCCGATTGGCTGGCAGCGGGGTTGGCCGGGCTGCCCGTTGCGGCATTGTTAGAGTTGGCGGCGTTGCGCTGGATGCGAACGTGGTCGGGAGTTCCAGCCGCCGAAATCGTGCCGCTGGGGCAGATGGCGCTCTCGACTTTTGCCGCCACGGCGCTCGTGGGGCTTCCGGCGGGTTTTGTTTTCGCCCTAGCCTGCCGCGCCGCAACGGTTGCGTCCGAGGGATCGCCGACCGGAAGGAATAGAGCAACCCGGACGGCGTTGTCTTCAGCGCCGGCGTCCAGCGATTCATCCGGCGCCGGGAATGCGAGAGGCGAAGGCGTCGCACCTCGGGAGGCAGTTTCCACCAATCGGGTTGGCCTTCTTTTCGGATTTGAGGCCTTAGGGGGCTTCCTAGGCGGACTGGTCCACACGTTCGGCCTTGCGGGACGGTTCTCGACGGATCAAGTGGTTTGGCTCTTGACGGGACTTGTGGGGCTCCACCTGGCGGTCTGGATGGGCTTGCTCCTCTGGGGACGGTTTCAAGGGCTTCGGGCCGGATCTCTCACGAGGACAGAGGGGGGCAGTGAGCCGGTGGCGCTCGCGTTGCGCAGGAACGGGCCGGCGGTTTGGCTTGCCCTGGGCGCGCTCCTACTCCTCGGCGGCCTCTTCCACCTGGCAACTCCCATGGGACGCGCACGACTGAAGGAGGCCCAAAGTGAGCGTTTCACGCGCGCCCGCTCCGGCTTCGAGTGGATGGCGGCGGCCGAGTCGCGCTACCAGCGACTCGAGCTGGCGCGACGCGCCGGCCAATACACGCTTTTCGCTAACGGAAAGGTTGCGGTTTCCTTTCCGAACCGGATCGACAATCGTCGGCAGGTCGCCCTGGCGATGGCTCAGTGCGCGCGCGGCGCCGAGCGGGTTCTTGTGCTTGGCGCGGCGGAAGGGGAGCTGCTGGCGGAGTTGCTGGAGTACCCCTCACTCGAACATGTAGACGCCGTGGCCCTGGATCCTCGAGCGGTGGATCTCGTCTCCCCCTATCAGGACGCGCGGGCCAAAGATGCCCTCGGCGATCGCCGTGTCCGTATGCACTTCACGGACCCGCGCGCGTTCGTCAACCGCGCGTCTCAGGACGACGCCTATGATCTCGTTCTCGTGAATGCCCCGGACCCCACCTCCGCCTCGGTCAACCGGCTTTTCACGCGGGAGTTTTTCGAGCGAGCACGCCGAGCAATGAACGCGGACGGCGTTCTGGTCACGGGTGTGGTCTCCGCGGCCAACTACCAAGGAAAGGAGGTGAGGGATTTCGCGGGTTCAGTCGTGGCGACGGTCCGAAGCGTCTTCCCGAAGGTGGCTCTCGCGCCCGGCGACTGGATGACGGTGATCGCCTCGGTCGCTCCTGACGGCGCAACCGTCGACGCCGAGGAGTTGAGCCGCCGTTTCCGGCGGGTTCGCCCCCCGTCCGGCGAGTTCAAACCCGAAGCCTTCGCCACGCTTCTGCCTGAAGGCCAGGTGCGGGCGGTGGCCGAGCGCTTCGCGAACGTTCAAGGACCGATCAACCGAGACGCTCAGCCCATGACCTACTACCTGGCCACGGTTCTGTGGAGCCGCTTCTCGGGTTCCACGTGGACTCGCGACGCTCTCGAGGCGGTCGAGAAACAAGGGCTTGCCCTTGTGCTCATCTCGCTTCTGAGCTTCTGGCTGGCGCGTCTTTTCTACGTCGCGCTGAGCCGCGACGGGGCGGGCCAAGTCCGAGCGGACCGCTTTAACGCGTGGCTCACGGTGGCCGGCTTAGGCGCCACGGGGATGGCGACGAGTCTGATGTTGGTGCTGGCCTACCAGTCTTCGGTGGGGCTTCTCTACGGGCGCATCGGCCTGCTCGCGGCTCTTTTCATGGCGGGGATCGGGGCGGGCGCCTTGCTGACGGGACGACTTCGCGAGAGCACAGCCCCGGCGCGCTTCCTTCTGATGATCTCCCTGGGCCTCATGTCGGTTCTCTTTCTCCTGTTCCGCAGACTTCTGCTCGGCGACACGGCCTGGACAGGGGCGGCAGTGATGGCGTCCCTCCCAGTCGCGGGAGCGCTGCTGGGAGTCGCTTTCGCCGCAGCGGCCCGGATCCTGCGCGACAGCGGGGGTCGGACGGGAGCGTGGCTGGACGCGGCGGACCACGCCGGGGGCGCCCTCGGCGCCATTGCGACGGGAAGCGTTGCGATCCCGCTCCTGGGCTTTGGAACGACGGCGCTTCTCGGAGCGACCGTGTCGGCAGGGCTGTTTGTCTTGAATGCGCAGGCTTTCTGGCTCGAGCGCCGTCGCGGCGCTCGTCGCGAGATCGCCGAACCGGAGCCATCGGCGATAAAGGACCGTTTCCGGCCCATGGGTTGGATGTTGGCGGCTCTGCTCGTCAGCGCCTACGCTCTCGGAGCGCGCATCCACTATCGCCCGGCCGAAGCGAAACCCTCTTTCCGGATCTCGCCGAATGAGCTGGCCCAATGGTCGGAAACCGCTTCCTGGGAGGAACGCGCCCAACCGTTCGCACACTGGCGCGCCACGGACGCCGAGGGGACCAAGGCGCCCCGGGTGGCCTTCGCCACCGACCAGACAGCGCCCGATGTGCGGGGATACGGCGGGCCCATCACGCTGGCCGTGGACATGGACGGCAAGGAGCTGCGCGGCGTGCGCTTGCTCGATTCCCGGGAGACCCCTTCCTATGTCCTTGGCCTGGACGCATGGCTGAGGGGTCTTGACGGGAAGCCGCTCGGACGCGGATGGGAGTTGGGACGCGACATCGACGGCATCACGGGCGCGACCGTGACCTGCCGAGCCGTCTTGGAGACGCTGAACCGTTCGGTTTATGCGGGCGGCGTGGATCTGCTAGACCGGAACTGGGATCCAGGCGCTTACCGGCAGGAGTCGTGGCAGAGAGGCCTCCTCTCCCCCGTCTCCCTGACGGTCGCTCTCTGTTTCGTTCTTCTT
>DATKZW010000553.1:0-4832 GCA_035527775.1 Sumerlaeia bacterium
GAAGCCTTGGCCTCCATCATCTCCGTCTCGCGCTTCGAGATGCTGACGCGTCGCCCCGAGGACCCGGCGGGCGTGCGACTTGTCGCTTCGGGCGGACGCGTCGAGCGCGTCGAGCCGGTGGGGACGGCGCCCGGCGCCGCGATCCACGTGCGGGACCTTTTCTACAACACCCCGGCGCGGCTCAAATTCCTGAAGAGCCCTTCGGCGGAGTTCAACGTCCTGGTGCAAATCCTCGCTCAGCACGCCTTAAGCCGCCCCGACGTCGGCCTCACGTGCGCGCGCGGGGGCGCCGTGCGTTTCGATCTGCCGGCGGGTCAGGACCTGCGCTCGCGGATCGAGGAATTGCTCGGCTCTTCCGTCCAAGACCGGCTGCTGGAAGTCCGTTTCGAGCGCGAGGGCCTGTCGGTCCGCGGCTACGTCTCGCGCCTCGAGGCCGCCCGCAAAGATCGCCGTTGGCAATACCTGATGGTCAACGGACGCCCCATCGCGGGGAAACAACTCAGCTACCCTCTCCAGGAAGCCTACAAGGGGCTCCTCATGCCCCAGCGCTTCCCGGTCGCCGTTCTCGACATCGGCCTGGATCCGGCCGAAGTCGACGTGAACGTGCATCCAACCAAGGAGGAAGTCCGCTTCGAGGAGGAGCGCAAAGTCGCCGGCCTCCTCCATCGGGCCGTGAGCCAGACGTTGCGCGAGCACAATCTGATCCCCTCTCTGGAGGTCCCCGCCCCGGCGAAGGGCGAGCGTCCTGTTTCCGGGCCGGTGGCGGAGCCGCCGCCCGCCCCGGCGACCCCGATGAGGCCTGGCGTCTCAGACGACCCGTCCCTTCCCTTCGTTTTTTCCCCCAAAGGGGTCGCTCCTTATGCGCCCGGCACGGGAATCCGAGACTTCCCTCGAACCCGGCCCGAGACGAAGGATCTTCTTCCGGCCTCTGACTTCACGCCGCGGGCGGCGCCTCCGGCGCCTGGCGTCGCGAGTGCGCCGTCCGACGCGCCCGCCTTGGCCAGGCAAGCCGAGCAGCCCCCGGGGCCACAGGCGCAGGCGCGACCGTCCGGGCGACCCGTCTGCGAAGGTCCGTTCTCCGAGCCCGGACCCCTGGACGCTCCCGCGCCCGGCTCGGCCTTAACGCTAGGCGATGGGCCGCCGCCTTGGCCTCTGGGCCAGATCGGCCATTCCTACATTGTCGCGGAGTGGGGCGACGATTTGCTCCTCATCGACCAACACGCCGCCCACGAACGCCTCATCTATCGTCGTCTCCTCGAGAAGGGCGGCCGGCCGGTTCCCATCCAACCCCTCTTGGCGCCGATCGCGTTTCATGTCGCGGTCGCGGAGCACGACACGATGGCCGCGCTCCTGCCCCTTCTGCGCGAGAGCGGATTCGAGATCGAAAAGGGGGCGGAGGAAGGCGAATACAACGCCCGGTCGCTGCCCGCTGATTCCGACGCCATAGACGTCGGCGCGTACGTGCAGGATGTTCTCGATGACGTGGCGGAAACTGCCGGAAGCGGTCGTTCGCCCGGACTTGACGAAATGCGCGAACGCGTTCGCGTGCGCATAGCGTGCCACGCCGCGATCAAGGCGGGTCAGCGTCTCAGTCCCGAGGAGATCGCCGCCCTTGTGCGCGAGATCACCCAAGCGCGCCTCTCCTTCACCTGTCCTCACGGCCGCCCCACCATGGTTCTCTTGCGCAAAGGCCAACTCGACCGCCAGTTCGGCAGAGGCTGAGCAGCAGTTCCCCCAATCTCCTCACGGCCCCCAGCGATAGATGTCTCCTCCGCTCCGGGTGCCGTTGGTCGGGTCATAGAGGAGAAACATATGGGGGGTGCCCCCGGTGTCGGCGTTCTGGATCTTGTCCGGACCGAGCGAGACGAGAAACCACTGGACGCTGGACGGCATGTACCCGTCATCGATCCCCTCTTGGGCGAGCCTGTGCAACACCGGAGCGCCGCCGCCGGCCTGATCGGGCCACGCTTTGACGTACCCGTAGCGCGGCTCCGTGTTGTCAACCGTTCTGTCGCCCTGCCCCCAGAACGGATCTTTCATACTCGCTGAGGACGTAATGTACGCCACCGGGGTCGAGAGCGCGTTCAGGTAGGGCGAATCCGTGTGCTGACCCCAGAGGCTGTAGGGCATGTAGGCGTTGTTGTCGATGCGGTACGCCTCGATGGCGGTGGCCAGCGCCCGCAGATCCGACGTGACGCGGCTGACCTTCGATCGCACCTGCGCTTCGAGGAAGTTGGGCACGGCGATCGCGGCCAGAATCGCGATGATGGCTACGACGATCAGAAGCTCGATGAGCGTGAAGCCCCGGCGCTTGTGAACCGAGTGAAACGGCGAAAGCATCTTTGTCTCCTCTTTCCCTCGTCCAGCATGATGGAACGCTGAACGAGTCATAGCGAATTGACCGATGACACCATATGCCACGCACACGAGGGCGGTCAAGCAGGAATAAGGGCGGGTTGTGGCGGACGGGCGCACGTCCGCGTGAACCGAAGAAAAGGGTTGCTCACCGCGCCGGAAAGGGTAAAGTTTGGGGCGCGCAAGTTCGGCTTCGCAATCGGAGGCGCTCGACCCGCAGATTCGGCGCATGAGGCCAGGAAACACTCCCCAGGTCTTCGACAAAGATGAGAATCGAGATTCTGACGCTGTTCCCGGAGATGTTCGGGGGCTTCTTCGACCACAGCATCATCGGGCGCGCGCGCGAAAGCGGATTGCTTGACCTGCGCTTGGTCCAATGGCGCAATTACGCGACGGACCGTCACCGTGTGGTCGACGACGCCCCTTACGGGGGCGGAGCGGGAATGGTGCTCAAGTGCGAACCCCTTTTCCGCGCCGTGGAGGACCTGAGACCGAAGGGGGAAGAAGGCCGACCGCCCCGGACCCAGGCGATCTTCATGACCCCCCAGGGGGAGGTATTCACGCAGAAAGTGGCGTGCGAGTTGGCGCGAACGGCCCAGCACCTGATGGTGGTGTGCGGGCATTACGAGGGCATCGATGAGCGAGCGCGCGAGGCGCTCTTCGACCGGGAGATCTCCATCGGGGACTACGTGCTGACGGGAGGCGAATTGCCGGCGGCGGTTGTGGTGGACGCGGTGACGCGCCTCCTGCCCGGGGTCGTGGGCAATCAGGAATCCCTGTTGTTCGAGTCGCACATGAGCGGCCTCTTGGATTGCCCCCACTACACGCGGCCCGAGGTCTTCCGCAGCATGGTTACGCCGTCGATTCTTCTGGGGGGGCACCACGCGAAGATCGAGGCGTGGCGTCGCCGACAGGCTCTCAAACGCACGCTCTTGGCCCGTCCCGACTTGATCGAAACGGCGGATCTCAGCGAGGGGGATCGGCAGATGCTCCGCGAACTCCGAGAGGGACTGCAGCGGGAACAGCAAGAAGGGGAGAGACAAGACGAGGAATGACTTTCCCGTCCGATAGGCTCGGTCCCGGACGCGCCGTTGCGGCAAGCGGGACGGTCATACTGCGCCAAGAGGAGGAGGCATTCATGAAGGCAACGCATTCGAAGGCCAGGGCGCTGGTTTGTTTCCTGATGCTGGTTGCCCCGGTCGTGTGCGTCGGCAAAGGACCGAACCCCATCGAGGAGATCGACATTCCCTTCGAGAAGTTCACCCTTGGCAACGGTTTGACGGTCATCGTCCATGAAGACCACAAAGCCCCGATCGTCGCCGTCAACGTGTGGTACCACGTGGGGTCGAAGAACGAGAAACCCGGGAAGACCGGTTTCGCGCACTTGTTCGAGCACCTCATGTTCAATGGAAGCGAAAACAACAATCAGGACTACTTTCAAGCCCTTGAGAGGGTGGGATCGACTTCGACGAACGGAACAACCGGCGAAGACCGCACGAACTACTTCGAGACCGTGCCCACTTCCGCCTTCGACCTGGCGCTGTGGATGGAATCGGATCGGATGGGCCACCTGCTGGGCGCGGTCACGCAGGAAAAGCTCGACGAGCAGCGCGGCGTGGTTCAGAACGAAAAGAGGCAAGGCGAGAACAGGCCCTACGGCAAAGTCCGCACCCATCTGGCCGAAAACACCTACCCGCAGGGCCACCCCTACTCGTGGACCGTCATCGGTTCGATGGAGGACCTGGAGGCGGCTTCCCTCGAGGACGCGCATGAGTGGTTCAAGGCTTACTACGGCACCGCGAACGCCGTCCTGGCGATCGCGGGCGACGTGGATGCGGCCGAGGTCAAACAGAAGGTGGAGAAGTACTTCGGCGACATCCCCTCGGGGCCGCCCCTCGCCCGTCAGGACGTTTGGGTCGCCAAGCGCGCAGGCGCGCATCGCCAGAAAATGCACGACCGCGTTCCTCAGGCGCGCATCTACATGGTGTGGAACGTTCCCCAATGGAAATCGGACGACATCGACTATCTCGATCTCGCGGGCATGGTTCTCGGCGCCGGGAAAAACTCGCGCCTCTACAAACGCCTGGTCTACGAGGACCAGATCGCGACAAGCGTGTATGCGTCCGCCAGGGGGGACGAGATCGCCGGGCAGTTCTATGTCGTTGCCACGGCGTGCGAGGGAGTCGATCTGGCCAAAGTGGAGAAGGCGATCAACGAGGAACTGGGCCGGTTCATCCGGAAAGGTCCGTCGAAAAGGGAGTTGCGGCGGGTCAGGACGGAGATCGAAGCGGATTTCACGCGCCGGGTCGAACGTGTCGGGGGGTTTGGGGGCAAAGCGAACCTTCTGGCGGAGAATGAAGTGTTCGGCGGCGACCCCGCCTACTACAAGGTCTCATTCGGACGCATTCGCAAAGCGCGAACGAGGGACCTTCAGCAGGCCGCCGAGGCGTGGCTGTCCGACGGGGTCTACATTCTGG
>DATKZW010000554.1:0-6022 GCA_035527775.1 Sumerlaeia bacterium
CTGGTCAGGGCCGGAAGGCAGCAGCCATAAGGAGATTCGGGTGTGTGCCGCGGGGGCGCCTCGGGGGAGTCACCGGCCGGCTAAACGCTTCGTTCCGGATGGTCGGAGAAGGGTGCGCGGCCTTTACATGTATGGATTGCGCAGGTCTGGCGGCGGGTCCGGCGGGTCCGTCCCGCGCCGGATCTGAAAAGTGCTTCCTCCGCGCCGCCGCACTGCCGCCGCATCCCACTTTCCGAATTGACTTCCCCCGCCGTTGTGAAGATAAAGTGGGGTGGGGCGGCGTCCGGCAACCGCAGGCGTCTGGTCGTTTCCCTCCACCGGTCCGAACCATGTACAAAGAGTTCCTCGGTCTCGAAGAGCCCCCCTTTAACCTAACGCCCGATCCCCGGTTTCTCTACCTGAGCCGGCATCATCGCGAAGCCCTGGCTTCGCTCATTTACGGCATCAAGGAGCGCAAGGGCTTCATCGCCCTCACGGGCGAGATCGGATCGGGCAAAACGACTCTCTGTCGCGCCTTTCTGCGCGAGCTCAATCCCGACGCCGTCAATGTCGCATTGATTCTGAACTCGTTTTTGGACGAAACGGAGCTGCTGCGCACGGTCAACGACGAGCTCGCCATACCCGCCACGGGCGAGACCAGGAAAGAACTGATCGACACCCTCAACCAGTTTCTTCTCGATGAGAACGCCAAGGGAAAAACGACGGTCCTGATCATCGACGAAGCGCAAAACCTCACCCCGGCCGTGCTCGAACAGATCCGGATGCTCGGCAACCTCGAAACGGAAGCCAACAAGCTGCTGCAGATCGTCCTGATTGGGCAGCCTCAGCTCGC
Source organism: Sumerlaeia bacterium (assembly GCA_035527775.1). GTDB lineage: Bacteria > Sumerlaeota > Sumerlaeia > UBA8349 > UBA8349 > DATKZW01. The sequence goes on from DATKZW010000554.1 coordinate 833, forward strand.
CGATATTCTTGCGCTTCCGGAGCTGGAGCAGCTGGCGCAACGCATCACGGTGCGGTTTCACATCGGCCCCCTGAAGAGGGACGAGATCTACCACTACATTCGTCACCGTCTGCACGTGGCGGGCGCCAAGATAAACATTTCCCTTACGCCCGCCGCACTCAACCGCATCTACCACTATTCCAGAGGCATCCCGCGGCGCATCAACCTCCTCTGCGACCGGGCGCTCCTGGCCGCGTACGTCGCAGGGCGCTTCCAGATTGACGCAAAAATGGTTGCCACCTCGGAAAAGGAGATGAAGGGACGGCAAGGACGGCCGGCGCTCGCGAGCGGGCTTCTCTTGCCCCGGCCGGGAACGTTGGCTTCTCTCCTTTTCCTCGCGTTCGCCACGGCGGCGGTTCTGGCGGGGGCTTTCTGGGCCGGCGTGAGATTGGGAAAGGCGCCGGCAACTCCACCGGCGTTGTCCGTTGCGAGCCGGGACTCACCGGCGGATTCCCCCGACAGCCCGGGGCTTGCGCTCCCCTCAGCCAAGCCGGAGTCGATGGCCCTGCCTGCGTCCCCGACGGCCGCGCCGACCCCTCTCCCAACGGCCGCGCCGCTCCCGGCGGGGACCGCCCAGCCTCGCGAGTGGCACTACGACGAAAATGACGTCGCCCGGGTCTCCGATCCCGGTTTCGCTTACACGGCTTCCCTTCTCACCGTTTCGAATCTGTGGAAGCACCCGGTGGATCTCGACATCTTTCGGTCTTACGAGAGGGAAACGATCCTCGGCCTGAACATGCCCGAGATTCTCGGCAAGATGATTCATCTGCAGTCCTTCGAAACGACGGCGGGATTGCGCCGGACGATCGAACTGGACTTGCCGTTGGTTCTCGAAGTGGAGGAGCCCCTCGAGCACCTGTCGAGGTGGGTGGTCTTGACTCGGGTCCAGGGCGAGGCCTGCTCGCTGGCCGACCCGTCTCTGGGCTTGGTAAGACGACGGCTTCAAGAGATCGAGACGATCCTCGTGCGCACGATCGTCTTCTACGTCGATCCGGACGATTTCGCTTCGTTGGTTTCCGGGGAAGAGAGGGAAGCCGTGACGCAGCTGCGCGGCTTTCTCTCACGCCAAGGCGTGTGGCAAGGCGAAGCCTCCCCCCGTTTCGACGAGAACATGACGGAGGCGGTCAAACGTTTCCAGCAGCTCTGCCGACAGGAGCCGACCGGCCGGATCGACGGCCCTACCGCCGCCCGCATCGCCGCTCGACGCCGGAGCTTTCGCCCACACCTTTTTCAGGGAGTGGCGCAGCCTGGGTCCGAGCTTCGGCCCGCGGGGAGGAGTTCCGCTCGATGAGTACGATCCTCGATGCTTTGCGCAAGGCCAAGGCGATGCCCTCGAAAGAACCGGTGGACGCCCGCCGCGAGATCCTCAGCAGCGACACTCACGACTACCTGGCCACTGTGCCCGATGGCGCCGACGACCAACTCCGCACAATGAAGACGGCCGTGGGCGTTGCCGTTGTCGTTATCGCTCTCCTGCTGGCGGCCGTGGTCGTCCTCCTTTTGAGAACTCCCGGCGGAGAGGCCCCCGAGAACCAGACCGCCGCCCTTGGTCCCTCCGCGGCGACTGCCCCGACCTCGTCTCCCGTGGAAGCGTCCGCCGCCCCCACCTCGCCTCCTCCTCCCGTTGCGACTCCGCCCCCGGACCAAAGCGCCGTCCCGACCGTCGCGCCCACCCCGGACCAGCATCCCCAGCCGTCGGCGGTCGGCCTCGCCGATCCCGCCCCCGCGCCCCGATCCGCAGTCGAGTCGCAGGCGGACAGGGAGGCGCGCCGAGCGCGAGCGCAGGCCCTTGTCGGATCGATGACGGTGACGGGCATCATCATGGGCGAGGACTCGTCGACCATGGCCATCATCGATGGCCAGTTCGTGAAAAAGGGGTCGATAATCGGCAAAGCCCGCGTCGTCAAGATCGACCGCAACAGCGTTGTCCTCAGCATCGAGGGCGAGGAATACACGTTGCGGAATTAGGGCCAACGGCCTGGGCTGCTCGCCAGTTTCGGTCTCCTCGGCGGCCCGGCCTCGTCGGCGGCCCGATCTCCTCGTCGGCCTTCGCCGAACAGGAGGGATGACCCCGCGTGAATGGATTCTTCGCCTCCCGGGCGGGCATTGTCGTCTCCGGCGCCGTCATTGGCGTGTTGGCCGCCCTTTTGCAGGTCCTGGGAAATCCGGCGAACATGGGGATCTGCGTCGCCTGCTTTTCGCGCGACACGGCGGGCGCCATCGGACTGCATCGCTTCGCGCCGTGCCAGTACATCCGGCCTGAACTCGTCGGCTTTGTTCTGGGGTCCTTGCTCGCGGCATGGGCGGGTCGGGAGTTCCGTTCCCGGGGCGGCTCGGCGCCTGTGGTTCGTTTCCTGCTCGGCGTGTTCGCCGCGATCGGCGCTCTCGTTTTCCTCGGATGTCCTTGGCGGGCGCTGCTTCGCTTCGCCGGGGGAGACATGAACAGCGAAGTCGGTCTGGCCGGTCTCGCGATCGGCGTCTGGATCGGCGTCGGGTTTCTCAAGAAGGGCTTTTCTCTGGGCCGCTCGCGCGAGATGCCAACGATCGCCGGGCTCCTCATGCCGGCCGTCATGCTTCTGCTGCTTGGCCTGCTGGTTTTGCGAGTGTCCTTTGGCCCGGACGGCGCTCTGTTCTTCAGCGAAAACGGCCCCGGCGCGGCGCACGCCCGCATCCGCTATTCCCTGGCGGCCGGTCTCGCGGTTGGAGTCCTCGCCCAGCGCACGCGCTTCTGCACGATGGGGGCGATTCGCGACGTCATTCTCATCCGCGACTGGCATCTGCTGAGCGGCGTCGTCGCCTTGGCGCTCGCCGCTCTCATCGTGAACGTTTGTGTTGGGCGCTTCAGGTTGGGCGTAGCGAACATGCCGATCGCCCACTCGAATGCCCTATGGAACTTCCTCGGCATGGCGCTGAGCGGTTTGTGCTTCTGCCTGGCCGGGGGATGTCCCGGACGCCAGTTCTTCCTGGCCGGGGAGGGCGACGGGGACGCCGCGATCTTCTGCGGCGGCCTGATCGTCGGCGCCGCGATCGCGCATAACTGGCTTCTCACGGCCACGCCGGACGCAATCGCCGCCGACGGCGCCGTCCTTCTCGGCGGGCCGGGCATGTATGGGAAGATCGCCGTCCTCGCGGGGATCGCCTTCTGCCTTCTCCTGGGGTTCGCGGCCCGGCCGCGCGCCGGACAGAACGCGTGATCCCTCGGAAAGAGCGAGGCATCCGGTTAGACCTCTGCTTGGCCCCGTGAGGTCTTTCGTCCCACTCTGATTCAGGGGAGGCGCCGGTCGTGGAGGAAGTCGAAGTCGACGCTCGGGGGTTGTCTTGTCCCGAGCCGGTCATTCTCGCCAAGAAGGCCATCGACGATCCCGAGACCCGCATCGTCAAAGTCGCCGTCAACACCGGCGCCGGCCGGGACAACGTTTCGCGCATGGCGCGCTCGCAAGGCTGCGCCGTGGAAATCCGGCCCCTGGGAGCCGGGGACTTTCTGTTGACCATCAGGAAAGACTCGTGAGCCCCCGCAAACGGAGCGAGCATGACGGGAATCAAGGCGTCGTGTTATTCCACACGACCCACGCCGTCTTTCAGCTCGAAGGAGCGCTGGCGGAACGCGGCGTGCCGACGAAACTGATCCCGGCGCCCCGCCGCCTCTCGAGCGACTGCGGCACGGCCCTGCGCTTTCCCCTCCCATCACGCCCCGTCGTTGAGGAAGCGATCGCGGCCCTCGCCATCGAGATCGCCGGCATCCACGAGATCTGAGTGCGGGCGTCTCGTACGACGCGGCCCTGGCGTTCATCCAGGCTTCGCTGCATGAAAGGCCGCGGCCGGTCACCCAATGGAGCGCGCGCGGTCCGCCGCCCCAACCCAAAGCCCACGCGCCCCTTTTACGGCGCGCCAACTCAGGCCCGGGAGTTTCAGAGGGCTAGATGAATCACAGCCGAGGGCATCTGTGCCACAAAAGGGCGGCTGCGCCACAAACATGAAGGCGGGATTTCCCCCATTTTCCCGCGTTTTCCTGTAACCTGCCCCAGGCCGGCTGTGCCACAGACATGAAGGCGGAATTTCCCGCGTTCTCTTGTGGCCCAGGCGCCCCCGGCTGGGTCTTCCGGGACCATTGATTGGCCGCTGCCAGACTTCTGGGAATTCCTGAACTCGCGCCCAACGCCCCTCTTCGTCCTTGACACCCCTGTTCACGCGTTCATAATCAGCTCGTAGGGCGCGTCCGACCGCAAACCGATCGCCAAGGCCCCGCCTACGGGCGAAGCGGCTCAGCTCAACCCGAGCCTTTGCGGTCGCCGCGCGCCGCAAAAACCCTTGGGTCGTTGGCCGGAATAATGATATGAGGATCAACAAAAGCACTCGGCATGCGAAGATCACAGGCGATTTCGGAGAAACGCTGATTCTCTACTGGCTCTCCAAGTACGGATTCGAATGTGCTCCGGTTGACCACACCGGAATCGACATCATTGCTCGGAATCCTGACACCCGGGAAATCATGGGGATCTCGGTCAAGAGTCGCAGCAGATCGGAAGGAGCGGAGGATGAGTACGTCCACATCCCGAACGAGAACTTTGCAAAAGCAGAGGCGGCTTGTGCTGCCTTCGGGTGCGTCCCCTACTTCGCCATTGTTGTAGATGCAGGCGACACAATCAGGGGATTCCTACTGTCAATGCGGCGCTTATTGACCATGTTCCCAAGGCGCAAGACCGCCTCTGGATGGAAGATGAAAGACACCCACTTGAAGACGTACGCCGAAGACCCGGAGATCATGGCGTTCGAGTTCAAGACGAAGACAACAAGATGGTGGACGGTCAAGAATGAGGTGCACCGTATTTCGAGCCTGCGACGGGCTCGCAAACGGTGACCTCCGTCGTTCGGCGTCATAAGAAAGGCCAGATGAGCAAGAAGACCCTGTTTTCCAAGTATCTGAAAGAGCTGGCCGCGGTGGCGCTCCAGGGAGACGCGCGGGAAGAAAGCTTCTACCCGGCGCTGGCCGAGATGCTCAAAGAGGTGGCGCAGACGACCGGACGCGCGCACGTCCGCGTCACCACGCTCCCCAAGCCCACCGACGCCGGCAACCCGGATTTCCGCCTCTGGAACGGGACCGACCGCATCGTCGGCTACGTGGAGGCCAAGAAGCCGACTGAAGAACGACTG
>DATKZW010000555.1:0-6062 GCA_035527775.1 Sumerlaeia bacterium
GGCGTGTTCAACATGTCCTGGATGATCGGCCTGATCGCGGGACCGGTGACGGGCGGCTTTCTCTACCAGATTCACCGCAATCTGCCGCTGGCCGTGAGCGGGGGAATGTACGCGGGAATCCTGCTCCTGGTCTGTGTGCCCCGGGCGATGGAGATCGCGCCTTGGGGCGAGGCGTCCGCGCCGTGGCGGACCAGCCGGGGACCTCTCGAGCGACCCGAAGCGGCGAGCGCCCGAAAGCGGGCTTTGTTTGTCCAGCTGGGCTTGATCGCCAATATGACGACCTATTTCATGCTGGGCTCGTACCGCTCCCTGCTGCCGGAATACACCGGCCTCGTGGGGATCACGGGCAGCCGCTACGGATTCCTGGCCGGGATTGTCAATCTCGGCATGCTCTTGTCGAACCTGCTTCTCATGCGGTGGCATCGCTGGCATTACTCGCTCCGGTTTCTCTTCGGCGCCCAGGTAGCGGCGGCGGCGCTGCTGGTTTCCTTCACCCTGTGCAACGACTTCCACGCGCTGCTTCTTGTCGCTTTTCTGATCGGCCTTCCGGCGGGCGTCACTTACTACTCGAGCATCTACTACGGCCTGGCGCAGAGCGCGAGCAAGGGGGCCCACGGGGGGAATCATGAGGCCGTCATCGGCCTCGGGCTCGCCTTGGGGCCGTGGCTTGGATCGTTGACGATCGCGGCTACCGGGCGGCCGCGCTCGAACTTGGTTCTGTGCGCGGGGGCGTACCTTCTGGCCGTCGTCGCGCAAGCGGCTTTGACCCGCAAGCGGCTTCGCGAATAGGAACGCGGGCTCAAGGGAGGCGCCGACGGGATCCGTGAGTCTGAACGGCGGTTTCGGCGGGCTCGCGGCTTGCGTGGAACTCCGCCAGACGCTGCTGCGCCCGGCTCAAGACTGCCCCGGCCTCGCTGTAATCCCCCCGCCGAGCCAAACGCATCGTCTCGCGGCACAGAAACGCCGTCTCCCGGGCGTACTCGGGCCGTTCCGGAACTCCGAGTTCCACGAAGATCCGGCGCGAGCGCTTCCCGTCATGGCGCATGGTCACGACGACCTCGCTCACGTCGGCCGGCTGGTTCAAGTAGACGATCTCTCTTTTGGGAAGATCGGCGAACGCCCATCGGCTGAGAGAGTAGGTCTGGCTCGCTTCCCGCGGGTCGCGGACAGTCAGGTGAATCAGGAACACGTCGCCGCGGCTCGCCCGGAACCGGACGGCCATGACGCCTTGCACCGGTCCGGGAGGCGTGAACGTGTCGGTGTCCAGCCGTCCGCCGGAAACGCGGCGCTTCCCAAGCGAGATCCAGCGATAGGGGATCTCCCCGACCGAGACCTGCGCGAGGTGTTCGAGATAGTCGGCGGCGAGCTCCAGACGAGATTCCAGCTTTGCCAAGGCGGTCGAAACGAGAGTGGGAGACGTGCGACCCAGGTCGCTTGGGGAAAGAGTGGTGGACGTATGAGCGAGGATGCCGCGCGTTTCCCGCAGCAGCGTTTCCACGTCAGACAGGCCGAGGGGAAAGAGAAGGGGCTCCTCCTCGGGCGTCGGCCCATCCACCGCGGCGCCGGAGACCGCCGGGAGCGGTGAGGCCGCCGGGGGCGTGGAGGCCGCCGGGGGCGGTGAGGCCAAAACGAAGCAGGCAAAGGAGAGAAACGCGACGCAGGGTGTGGGGCCGCGCGCGGGCAGTTGCTTGAACAGGCCCGATCCATGCCTCCGTGACGCTCGTGTGCGCAAGATCGGACCCATCACAAGACTCATCGGGGCAGAGAAGCAGAGCGCTCGCGCGTCGGACGCCCCCCCGGCGAGTTCCTCGCCCGCATGTTTCGGCTGCGGTCACGGAAACCGTCAATCCAGTTCCACAACCCAGATGTTGCGGTACCGGACCGGGTTGCCGTGGTCCTGGAGGTAAAGGCCCGCCGGCTTGCTGAGGTCGCCCCCCATGCCGGCGGTCGTCAGGCCGGGAACCTCGATGTTGTCGTGGATCAGGACGCCGTTGTGGTACGCCGTGAGGCGCGCGTTCTCGGTCTTCTGGCCCGCGGCGTCGAATCGAGGAGCGCGGAACGTCACGTCGTAGGTCTGCCATTGGAGCGGGGGCGCACACATGTTGACCCGCGGCGCTCCGACGCCGTAAATGCCTCCGCACTCATTGCTAAGCCCCTCGAGGCCGTAGCTGTCGAGGACCTGGATCTCGTAGCGGCTCTGGAAGTAGACGCCGCTGTTTCCGCGCCCCTGGCCTCGCGCCTTCGGCTCGAAAGGAGTGCGGAATTCCAGGTGCAGTTCGTGGTCGCGGAACTCCCTCTTGGAGATGATTGAGCCGGTTCGAGGCGTAATCTCCATGGCGCCGCCCCCGGCGGCGGCGCCCCCCTCGACGATCTTCCACTTGCAGGCGAAGTCGGCTTCGGTCGGTATGCGAACCGCGCGCCATTGGGCCCGCTCATCCTTCGTCTCCGGGGCGAAGGCGACGTCGAAGATCTCTTCGGGCTTCTTGCCTTCCTGAGCGTAAGGGCCCGAGACTTCCCAATCGAGGATATAGTCCTCCGCGCCTTCCGGGCGGGGCTTCTGCCCTTGGCCTTCCCCAAGGGACTGGACCTTCAATCCCGCGATCTCGCCGCCGCCGGGCGCGCGGAATCGGGCGCACGCCGCCCATCCCGCGCCCCCCTGAAGGACTTTCAGGACCAGATGGTTCTCTCCCCCTTTGAGTTTCACGGGGACCTTGTCCTGCCCGGGCTGGAGTCCCCGCATCACGTTCTGGGCTAGAACGACCTCGCCGTTCAGCCAGACCTTGGCGCCGTCGTCGCTGCCGAGCTCCAGGATGGCGTCGCTCTCCGCAGGCGAGACGATGGCGCACCGTAGGTAGGCGACGCAGTCCTGCCCCCCTCCCAGTGCGCGGCCAATGTCGATGATCCACGGCGGCGGCGCCGGATGCCGCCACGCGTCGGTGTTCGTCCCGTCGAAAAGAACGACCGCGCCCTCGGGCGGCTTCTTGCCGAGAGTGGGCGAGGGCCGCACGACTTTCTTCATCCGGAAGGTCCCGGAGGCGGGGTCCTGGAGCTCGCCGCTGAAGACAAGGGCGTCGCCCTTCTCGCCGCTGGCGATCCTGGCCGTCCATCGCGTCCCCTTGAAAGATCCCTGGTCGCTTTCGCCGCGAAAGACGGGTCCCGACTCGCTCAGCGTTCCGCCGAGCACGGCGATCGGGGCGATCCGCCGGTCAAAGGCTTCCAGGATGTTGGCCTGGTATTGCCCGTCCCCCAGAGCGATGACCTGAGCGACCAAGGGAGATTTCTCGCCGTTCGCCGCGACGCGCTCGCCCTCCCAGTCGCCCATGAACGGATCTCCCGCCGGAGAAGACGCGGCGCCGCTATGCCCCGCGCAGACGCCGAAGAACAGGAGTGTCAGAATGGACAAGAGTGAAGTGCGGCTCATCTTCATGATGGTGGGTCATCTCCTTTGCCGCGATCTGGGGGACGCCGTCCGCACCCGTCGGCAAGGAAAGGACGGTCCCACGGGAATGCCCCAAGGGCCGCGGCTGCCGATGCGCCGCCCCCGGTTGAGGCGCCCCGGGGTTTCTCGGGTCTTCCGCCGGAGCAGCCCTATGATTAGGGGAAACCGACGGAACGCACAAGGGCTTTCTTATGGAAAACCCTTTGCCGGTCGGGAGAAACGCAGCATGGCGCCCCCGTTTCCGCCCGGGCGGGGGTGCACCTTGCCTCCGCTACGGCGACGGCGGCGGCTTTCCGTCGCCGCGGCCGCGCTTCGCGTTGCGGAGCGAGGGATCGACATGCAGTCGCCCCGGCCCCGACCGCGAGACGAGCCATAGCGGCCTCACCTCGCCTCTTTTTTCCTTCTTGTCAGGCGGTTTCGTATCCCGTCCCTGGAATCCCGTCCCTGAAATCCAAATGAACTGAATCATGAACGCCGAACGCGCCGCCGTCAGTCCGTCTGCGGCCCCGGGCAGGCCCCGAACAATTTCACGATATCGCCGGCGCTCCTCGTGCCGTTCGTCGAATCATACAGCATATAGACCCAGCCCGGCGCCGGGTAGCTCCCATAGCCGACCGGCGGCGGGGCGCTGCTGAAGGGCCCAGGGATGATGTAATACGGCACGATGTAGGAACTGCCGTTGTTGATGTTGTCCGGCCCGAAGGAATTGACCACCCCGCCTCTAACCCGGGTTTCCGGCGGATAGTAATCCGCGAAGAAAGCGGAGTTGTAGTTATAGTAGCCATAGGACCCCTTGTAGTTGGGAAGATCGCGGTTCTCCGCGTCCACCAGGATCTTGGCATGAGGGTTGAACGGATCCACCAGCGTGACGCTCGAAATGTACGCGACCGGCGAGGTTAATTCGTGAACATATTGCAGCCAGTGATGGTTCCCTTCCCTGTCCATGTGCGGGTAATCGTTCTGATCCACTGCGTAAGCCTCCAACGCCGTGACGACGGAGCGCAAGTCGCTCTTGACGCGAGAGGCTTTCGAGCGCACCTGCGCTTCGAGGAAGTTTGGCACGGCGATCGCCGCCAGAATCGCGATAATCGCCACTACGATCAGCAACTCGATCAGCGTGAATGCGCGAATTGTTTTCATGTTTCTCCGCCCTCTCTTTCGGGGATCTCCGAGCCTTCCCCCGTCAGCTGGACAGGGTTTCGGTTTTCTTAAGGTGGATTCAATAACCGCCTGTTAAGCGCATACTGACAGAAAGGAACGGACCCGAAACCTGCGGGAGGGCCGTTCCTCCCTGTCTTTCTCCTTGGCAAACTCAACCTGCCGCCGAGGACCGCGCAGCGCAAGAGAATTCCGGCGCCCGTCGTGTCCTTTTTCCGAAGTGCGCCTTTTCGGGGACCCGATAGCCGAGAGAGTCGTGAAACCGCTCCCGGTTGTAGAACTCGAAGCAGGTTCCCGGGCTCCGGGCGGCGGAGCGGCCAAAGGCGGGAGTCCGAACCAGACTTCCGACCATTTCCGGGGTGGATTTTTGGGGCCGGCGTCACTTTTTTCTGATCTGGTAACATAAGCACAATCAGTCATCTACATCCGACTCGCCGGGAAAGAAAAGAAGGCGAGCTTTTTTTTCGCGATTTCGCTTAACCCTTTCCGCTCTTCCCGCGTCTTTATTGTGATAAGACTCTCCGGCCCGGCGCCTTCGCGTCGGACTGCGGGAGGGGCGCTTCGCAAACCCGTTGACGCCAACCGGACCGGGTGATACAAGTGGGCCTGCCTGCGGCCCGCGGTTTCCATCGGATGACGAGCCGTCGGAGATCGTCGAGAAAGAAAGGCTTCCCGATGAAAACGCCCGAAGTGTCGAGCGCCGGCGTCCCCAAGAAGCGCCGCGACGCCCTATCTCGCAGGGGCTTCTTGGCGCGCTCGGCCGCGGCCGCGGCTTCGGTGTCTCTTGTGCCCGCGTCGGCTCTCGGGCTCGGGGGCAAGACCGCCCCGAGCGAGCGAATCGGCGTGGGCGTCATCGGCATGGGAGGCCGCGGCAGCGGGCACCTCGATGCGCTGTTGGGGCGCCCGGAGGTCCAGATCCTGGCCGTGTGCGACCCCTATCGGTCGAAGCGCGAGGGGGCGAAGAAACGAGCGGAAGATCACTACGCGAGGACAAGGTCTCTGGGCGGCGCCTACAAGGGCTGCGAGGCGACGAGCGATTTCCGCAAAGTGCTGGCGCGCGAGGACGTCGACGCCGTGGTGATCGCCGCGCCGGAGTTTTGGCACGGGCTGATCATGGCCGGCGCCGCGAAGGCAGGCAAGGACGTCTATGGGGAGAAGGCCCTGACGCTGACGGTTGCCGAGGGACGGGCCGTGTGCGACGCGGTGCGGCGGCACGGACGCGTGTTCCAGGTCGGCACGCAGCAGCGTTCGGACAGAAACTTCCGATTCGCCTGCGAGCTCGCGCGCAACGGCTATCTCGGCACGCTGCGCGCGGTCCAGGTGGGCGTTCCCGGCGGACGCGCTCTCCCGATTCCGGCGACGAAGGCGCCGCCGGACGATCTCGACTACGACATGTGGCTGGGGCCGGCCCCCTTGACGCCCTACAACGATCTGAAGTGCACGTACAACTGGTACTTCATCTACG
>DATKZW010000556.1:0-6295 GCA_035527775.1 Sumerlaeia bacterium
CCTGCGGCTTCCTTCAGATTCGGCCTCGCGACCGACACCCTTGCCGTCCGGCTAACAGTTCCCGCTGCCGGGCCTGTAGAGGACTCCGCGACACCCTGTCGCGCCACCTCCAAGTGGGTGCGCCCTGCCGGGCGCACAAAGAAGAGCCTCCCCGTCCCGGGGGGAGGGGGAGGCTTTCCAGGCGTTCGAAGTCTGCGGAGCGCTCTGTTATTCGCTCGGCGCGTCAAGGAGCCATTGGTCGAACCCGAAACTCGTGGAAGGAACCGTGAGGGCTTCGCCTTGTCCCTCCACGTCGGCAATGATATCGAGAGCGTCGTCGGGCGCTTCCAGCGCGCTGCCGACTCCCCAGGCGGTCGTCGTGTTGAGAGTCACGACGACGTCGGTGGTGCGGTCGACGGTGGTCTTCCCGCCGAACAGCAGCCCCAAGCCGGGGATGTCGGAGAGGAAAGGCGCACCGGCTTTCTGGTCGATCTTCTCGGTCCGCTTCAGGCCGGCCAGGACGAGGGCTTCGCCGTCCTTCGTGCGCACGGTCGAGCTAATTGTCCGCCCGGCGATCGTGGGCGTGCCTTGCGGCGTGTAGCCCGTAACGCTGCGGATCGTGGCGTCGACGTCCATCTCCGTGCTCTGCTGGCCGACGTAAGGCGTCACGACCAGGCTGGCGCCGACCTGTCCCGTCTGGCTGTAGTTGAGGTAGCGGTCTCCCACGCCGAGATCGCCGCTGCCGTTAAAGGTCTGCAGGGCGAGCAACAGGGCGTCGGCCGTGATCGGAACGGGCGTCGCGAAGAGGCCGCTGTTGTTGATGAGGTCGACGACGGAAGCGAGCAGAGCGGGATTGCTCGCGAGCAGGGCGCGAATCCGGTCCGCCGCCCGCTGGAGGACGTTGATGTCGTTTCCGCCCAGATTCAACTGCTCGCGGATCGTGGCGTAGTCATCGAGGTCGTTAAGCCTCAGACCCGTGGAGCCGTACTCGATGACGAGGAGGATGTCCTCCAGGAAGGCCACGCGGCGCAGGTAGGTGGGCGAGGCCGCCGAATAGGCCGCCCGGCCCATACCGCCAGTGACGACGAAGGACGCCACGGGCGTCATCGACGACCAGTCGGCCGTTCGCCCGCTGACGGTCGTGATCGTCGGGCGCACGAGGACTTCCGCGCGGCCCACGCTCTTGAGGAAGTCGATGTAGGCGGCCGTGAGCCAGTAGTTGTAGCTGGCGTAGCGCTGACGTCCCGCAGTTTTCGTTCGAGACGAGTTGCCCCGCAGGAGTTCCCAGAGGTCATCCGCGAGCGACTCGACCGTCGGGGGATCCGGCGCGTAGACGCTGCTGGCGCCGCGGTAGCGCTCCACGCTCTGACGACCCGCCAGAATCAGCTCGAAGAGGTTGCGGCCCGGGCCGTTCTTCCAGGCGATGTAGTCCAGCCCGAGTTTCATGTCGTCCTGTGTGTCGATCTCGACGAATTCGGCGGCGACGCTGATCTCGTTGGCCGGGACGTCAATCGCTTGCATGATGTTCCCGTAGATGTCCGCCAAGATCGGGTAATCGCGGTGGGTTGCCGAGTTCTGCCCTTCGTCGACCGTGGACAGGGAGTAGGGGTTCACCGTGACGCCGTCGGTGTAGCGTCGGGCGATGAAGTCCGCTCCCCCGACGCAACGGTTTTTCGGTCTGTAGTAGGCGATTCCGGTGCCGTCTTCCGTGGCGTTGAGCCACTCCTTGTCGAGGGCGCGGATGGCGGCCTCGACGTAAGGAAGCTGCGCCGGCGGGCAAAGGACTTTGATGAAGTACTGCTTCTTCTTCGGGTCCTGAACGACCTCGGCCCAGCCGCCCTCCATGCCGCATATCTGGCGGGCGGTGGAGAGCAGCTCGCGGGCCGTGACATTGTGCACCGGGATCAGCTTCGGGCTAAACTCGTTGAGGTCGATCTTCTGATTGAAGCGCCCGACGCGGACCTCGCCGTCGCTAGGGACGAGATTGATCTGCTCGTCCTGGTAGAGGTAGTTGTCGACCTGACTGGCTGTGGCTGAGGGGCTGGGATCGGCGTCGCGCGCTTGAATGCCTTGGGACTGATTGACATGGGCGCCCAGGCACACCCCGCACGCCAGCAGCGCGATGGAGGCCAGACCGACGATGGATTTGGTCTTTGATTTCATCATTCTGTTGTCTCCTTTTCCAGATTGCTTCCGTCAAGGTACGGCTCTGTTTTCTCGCCGTCACACGGCCGAAAGATCCTATTCTTCGTACTTCTCCCGGCCGATCAGATAGCGCTTGTAGCCGTACTCGTCCGTGCCGGCCTCGACGTTCAGCTTGCCTCTGGCTTTTCTCAGAACGGCCTCTTGTTCGGGGGTCAGACTGCCGCAGTCCTCGATGCAGCTGACCGTGACGGCCTCGACCACTTCCGCGTTCTTCTTGGTCGTGATCTCCCCGCCGAAAAGCCACCCAAGAACCGGGATCGAACCCAGAACGGGGATCTTGCGGCTTGCTTTGACCTCGCGCTCGCGAGTCAGGCCGCCGATGACGATCTCCTCGCCGTCCTTCACTCGGATGGTGGTGGAGAGCTGGCGGCGGTTGATCAGCGGCATTCCGGCGTCGTCAAAACCGAGGTAGTCGGAGACTTCCGTGGCGATGCCGAGGTCGATTTCCTGCGCCGCGACGCAAGGAGTCACCGAGAGGAAAACGCCGTACTGGTCCGCCCTCATCTGCCGCGGCGTGACGGCGCCCGTCACCTGCCGGTCGTTGACGTTGCCCACGCCCATCAATTGCTGACCCGGGGTGATGGGCAGAATCCCGGCCGGATCGGCCCCCGTGGCCGCGGGAGGAACGCTGACCGCGTAATAGAGGATTTCTTCGCTCGACGCGAAGTTGGCGGTGTTCCGGTTCAGCACGGTCACCGAGGAGTCGGTCAGGACTTCGCCTTTGCCTTTGACTACGAGGAAGTCGAAGAAGGCGGAAGCCAGGTCGTAGTAGTAGGCGCCGTTGTAGCCGTGGCTGTTCATCCGGCGCTGGGGCAGCGCCCAAGTGCCGGAACCGGAATCGAACTGCAAGCCTTGGCCCGCGCCGTGGACGTAGTCGATTTTCTCGTACTCGCCGAAGGCGCCAAGGGAGAACAGCGCGCGTCCGGGACCGTTCTTCCAGGCGTGGAAGTCCACTCCGAGAGTCCCGTCGTTGGTTACCTCGATCTCATAGATCCTGGCGGAAACCGACACTTGGCGCGTGGGCGCGTCGTGGTTCTGGATCGCCGCCAAAAGGGCGTCGGCGCCGGACGGCGCGCCCATGAGAAAGAGAGCGTTCTGACCGACGTCGGGCGTGATCGTATTGTCGGCGGCGCCGTATTGCAGAACGGAATCGAGAAAGCCAAGGTCCAGGCAGCTGCGGTGTTTCAGCTGCACGTAGGCCCATTTCGTGCCGCTCGAAGCGTTCAGTTCCGGCCGATCCAACTGGCTGACGAGGGCGTCCAGGGAAGGAAGCATATACTCGGGCACGCACACCAAAAGGGCGCCGCTGTTGCCCTCGGGCGAGGCGAACGTGTCGACCAGGCCTTCCTCGGCGCTCACCGCGTCCATCACGAAGAAGGCAACCGTGGCGGGGTTGACGTTCTTGAGATTGTAGACCTTGGGCACGTAGCGATTCAGTTGCGCTTTGTTCGTGGTGCGCAACACTTTCACCACTCTTTCCTTCAAAGCATCGGGGTTGTTCGGATCAGCTTTAGCCGAGGCGGTGCTCTTGCCCGGGCCGGCGTAGGCCGTTCCCGCCACCACGGCCAATGCTGTCAAGACGAGAAGGGGTTTTCTCAGCATGTCGTTACCTCCACTAGGCTATTCGGAATAGTGCTTCTGGCCTCCTCAAGGAGGCGCCGATCTGCTGGCGTGGGGACGTGAGAAGCCCGCCGCTTCAGCGATCCGGCCTGCTTGCGTTTCTCAGGTCCTTCCAAGCAGGTGCTCCCTCTGCCCTCCTTTCGCTCTCGAGTCGAGTCGCTCCTGATTTCCTATTGCGCTTTGCTTTGCGTCCCCTCCTCCTTTGGGCGGAAAGGGGCGGCTTTTCGGGTTTCGATGACGTGTCCGCCATAGGGGCTGGTGTAACAGGCGATCCACTTCGTTTCGCCGGGTCCCACGTCGTAGGGCATTCTCTCCAACGTCACCCACCAGTCGTAAAGGCCCGCCTCGTTCTTGTGCAGAACGGCATGGGCGCTCTTGAAGACGTCGCCGTATCTGGCTTTCGCCGCGCGGAGGGCATCTTCCTTGACAATCAGGCCGTCTCGGTCCCGCCGCCAGAGACGTTCGCCCTTCACCTCGAACCGCGCGGCTGTGGCCGACGAAACGGCCAGTTCCATCGAGGAGGCGCCTTCCTCCTCCTCGAGCGCATGGATGTTGTAGTGCGCCTGCAGAGAAAAATCCCCCTCTTTTTCCGTCAGATTCACGAAGGCGAACTTCTCCGTAAGTGTGCCCCGCGTCTCAATCGCCACGACGGGAGGCGCCGGCCTGCTGGGGATCTCGATGGGCGCGCGGCGCACAATCTCGCCGCCCTCGTCATTCAACCGACGCCAGAAACCCAGGGTCGATTCATTCTTCGAACGCCGTGAGAAGGGCGGGACGATCCGAGCCGGCCGATCTTGGAGGTTGCGAACTTCCAGCGCGCACACAATCATCTCGCCAGGCCGGTAGACGCCCTTGTCCAGGCGGATCTCGATCTGGAATCTCGGTTCGGCGCCCCCTTGCGCGGCGGCCGTATGCTTCAGGGAGGAGCAGGACGCGGCGAGCGCCGCCGCTACGACAAGCAGGGCCGCCTTCACACGGAGAGCAAATCGTGGGGAAAGCATACATTCTCCGTTGCGCACAGCCGGGGCGCCACAACACCGCCTCACGTTCCTCGCTGTCTCAGATGAACCTGCTTCGTGTGGAACCGGCGACGGGCCACCCCGAAGCTCCCCGTTCGATTCGTGGGTGCAACAGCCCCACACTGCCCCTAACTTAGGAAGGCGCAACGCAAAGTGTCAAGGGGAAAATAGGGGTTTTTTCGCGAAGATCCCGTGGGAATGGCCGCGGAGCAAGACCCTCCCTTCCTGGGTTCACCGCAAAAGGGACGCCGCTGCCTCGCCCTCTCTTCAGGACCAGACCCCGGGGATCTTCTCTCCGCACGCGGGGCAGCGTCCGTCCTTCGTCAGGTTGTACTCCATGATGCGGTATCCCACCCGGCGGATGAGCACCGTCTGGTCTTTGGGGCAGACCGTGTGCTCGCCCTCAGCCCCCCAGACGTTGCCGATGTAGCAGTAGCGCACCCCGCAGTCGGAAGCGACGCGCCGGGCGCCGTTGAGGGCCTCTTCCGGAGTCACGGGCAGGTGGCGCAACTGGTAGAGAGGCTGAAACCGCGAGAAATGGAGCGGCACGTCCGGCCCCAGGTTCTCCACGACCCAACGGCAGAGCTTCTCGATCGACGCCGAATCGTCGTTCAGGGTGGGGATGATCAGGTTGGTGACTTCGAGCCACACGCCCTCCTCGCGGAAGATCACCAGGGCGTCGAGCACGGGCTTGAGCGACGCGTCGCAATTCGAGGCGTAGAGTTTGTCGTCCATGAATTTCAGGTCCACATTGGCGGCATCGACCACTTTGCACATCTCGCGCAACGGCTTGGGGTTGATGTAGGCCGCCGTGACGAGGACGTTGCGAATCCCGGCCGCGCGCGCCAACTTCGACGTCTCCGCCGTGTACTCGTAGAACACCACGGGGTCGGTGTAAGTGTAAGCGATCGAGTGGCAGCGGGACGTTTTGGCTTGCCGCACGACGTCGGCGGGGGGCAAGGGCGCCCCCTCGACCTCGAGAGGCCCGGCCTGCGAGATCTGCCAGTTCTGGCAGTTCTTGCAGTGGAGGTTGCACCCCGCCGTGGCGATTGAGAAGGCCCCCGTGCCGGGGAGGAAGTGATGCAGCGGTTTCTTCTCAATGGGATCGACGTTGGCCGTGCAAGGCCGCCCAAACGTCGTGGCGAGCAGCTTTCCGCCGCGATTGATCCGAACGCGGCAATCCCCCGACTGCCCGTCGCCGATCTCGCACTGCTTCGGGCAAATCTGGCATTGGACTCTGCGCGAGTCGTCCATAGGCGCACACCGAACAGGGTTCTCCACACAGGGGGGGCCGACCCAGTCGCCCGGGCGGCGTCCTCCCTGCATTTTCACTCTATCAGACGAACGCCGGATCTTCAATGGCCTCGCGAGCGCCGCGCCGACGAGCCCGGCGCCGTCTCACGAAATCCTGTTGCAAACCGCTCGCGGCGTAGTACACTTCGCCATGTTCCTTTCTGTGGGAAAATCGGCCT
>DATKZW010000557.1:0-2823 GCA_035527775.1 Sumerlaeia bacterium
CTGATCTGCCGGTCTGGAGCGCTTTCTGGAGCGCTTTCCCGGTTGCGAGGACGCCGGGTTTCCCCTATACTGCGTGCGGTGTTCTTGCCGGACGGGTCCGCCGTGAGGCCCCGGAGAAGGATGCGAACTAGTGGGTGAGGAAACCTTCACGCTCGAAGGACTGAGGGCGATCGGTCTGCTGGAGCGGGCCTGCGCGCAACGGGCTCTGCTCCATGTCGCGGTTCACGATCAGGCCCCGCCGTGTGTAACTCGCATCCACGATATTGCCCAGAACAGGGAAGAGATTGTGGTCTATACCTTCGGCGTCGCCGAGATGGATCGCGTGATGGACCGCGAACCGGTGGTGACGGTCACCGTGTTGGTCGACGAGCAACCGTACCGCTTCGAGACGCAGTGCGTCGAGAATCGCGTAGGCGTCGCTTACCACTGCTTCCGGTTTCCGGACGCCGTCGAAGCCGTCCAGCGACGGGCGCATTTCCGAGTCCGGCCGCCGAGTCCCGGCGCTCTCAGCACGCGGGTCCGGTACGCGGACGCGGGCGAGTACGCCCTCGTCGAGACGGAAGACCTAAGCGTAGGCGGAATACGGATTCTCGACCGGGAGCAGCTGTCTCCCGTGGAAATGGACGGGGCGGTGGACTTGCAGCTCTTCTTCGAGGACGGTCAGAAGTTCGCTTTGAGAGGCCGCGCCCGGCACGTGGCGGGCGCGCCGGGAAGAAGGCGCGGCGTACAGGTGGGGATCCAGTTCGACCCCCTAGTGGCGAAGGAGGAGACGGCGTTGAGTCAGATCATCATGAGCTGGCAACGCCGGATTCAGCGCGAGATCCACGGTCACAGCATTATGTGAGACCGTTCTCGCAGAGGAGGATGCCTCAGCGTTCCGGCGAGTGCGCTTTCCAATGCGAAGGGACTCAAGTCGCCGGCTTGGCGCGCCGATAAAGTGCGTGTAGGCGGGAAGGGGCCACGCGAAGCGAGCCAAGACAAAAGCTTCTGTCCCAGTCGCGAATGGCCCTTCCTTTCAGTCGTACGAGCCCCGGGCGCCTTATGGCTTTCCGGGGCTCGATGCGTTCAGTGGACCAGGCCCCGTTTCCCGCGCCACGCCGTTCGGACAGCCTTACTTTCCCCTTGAATCTCGAGCAGCGAACAACGAAACTCACCGACGGGGGGATGCAAGGACGGACGGGAGACCGGCCTTTCAGTCCTCGGGTTGCTCCGAGGGAGAGGCGGCTCGAGAGCATCTCCTTGAACCTTGTCGCGTTCGCCGATCGAGATTGGAGAAGGGGAACTCCGGCTCATGAAGGGCTTCGCTTTGCAAGCCAAGACCTCGTGGCTTGCGCTGATCGCGGTTTGCTTCTCTTTTCTTCCGGGCGCCCCGGTCTGGGGCAGGTCGCACTCCTTTTTCCCGTTGGTCTACTCACGAACCGATGACGGGGATCCGGCGCGGAGCGAAGTCTTCGCGCTCTGGCCTTTTTACTCGGCAGGCAACGCTCCGGACGCATCTCGGAAGGGACTCCATCCCTTTTGGTCGGTGGGCGTTGACCACAAGGACGGGGCGCATGGCTTCGACGTCCTTTGGCCCCTCTTGAGTTGGCGGGAGCGCTACGACGCTCCAAGCAAGGAGACGATGCGGCGGATGACGGCGATGCCGCTCTACTTCTCCGAGACGTCCCGTGAAGCGGGAGGGGCGGAGCGCCTTTGGCGTGTGCTGTTTCCTGTCTTTTTCCAGGGGGACCGGCGAGGCGAGCCCGGCCAGCCGGACAGCTCGTTCCTTGTGGTCTGCCCCGTGTGGTGGCAGTTCAACAACCACCGGATCGTCTTCCCCTTGTACTACAACGCGCCGGCCGACTCGTTCGCGGTCTGGCCTTTCTACGGGAGGTTTCTGAACCTTTTCTCCTTCGATTCGATTCGATTCGTCCTCTGGCCTCTGTGGGTCCATTCGCAACGGGCCGGGGTGGATCAATACAGCGTTCTGTGGCCCTTCTTCGGTTACGCGACCGGTCCCGGCGCGCAGGGATGGCGGGTGTGGCCGTTGGTGGGATTCCGGACGAGTGAAGCGCAAGGCCCGCGGGCCTTCTGGCTTTGGCCTCTGGGCAACTACGCCACTTTCGAACGGGGAACGCTGAAGGGCGCCAATCTGAATGCGTTCTTCCCTTTCTGGTTTCGGCTGAAACATCCCAAGCGCGAGATCGTTTACTACTTTCCGGTCTACGGTCACAGCAAATCAGGGCGGCGGGAGAGCCGGGCGTGGTTCTGGCCGGCCTATTCGCGCACCGTCAGCCGTCAGCCGATCTATCGAAAGGACAGCATTCTCTGGTTGCTTTGGACGCGCAAGACGGGGCCGGAAGTGGAAAACTGGCAAGCATTCATCCTCGCGGGCTGGCACGCCGAACCGGGGAAGGTGCGCGCGAACGTGCTCTGGCCGATTGGGCTCTATCTTTTCGATCGGAAAAACGCGGAGGGTTATGATTTCGTCCGGCGCTATGTCCTGCCCATCTACTATTCGGCCGAACGCCGGTGGTTCGACGGGCACACTGACGGCTCCTACACGCTCTGGCCCTTGGCGGCCTGGAAGCGGACGGGGGAGCGCAGGGAGCTGACGCTCCTGAAGCTCTTCCCCAGCCGCGAATCGGACGGCGTGGGGCGCAACTGGGCGCCGTTGTGGACGTTCTACAACTCGATGAGAGACGAGGAGAAAGGCGTGAGTGCTCGGCGAGTCTGCGGGCCGCTGTTTTGGAGTTCGAGAGACGAGAGGCAGGACCGTTCGGAGCTCAATCTGCTTTTCTTCCAGTACGAACGGACGGGATCGCAGAAGCGGATCAGCTTCCT
>DATKZW010000558.1:0-3920 GCA_035527775.1 Sumerlaeia bacterium
GCGGCGCCGCAGGCGGATGTATCCGATCCCGATGGTGCGGGCCGTGCGCTTCGCGGCGCCGAAGGCTTTCTTGGCGCCCACTTTGAGCGTCAGCCACGCCAGGAGGCAGCCGGCTCGCAGTCGGCCCTCCCGCCGAAAGGCTTCCGCCCACTGCCCCCCCTGACGGATGGCCCAGACAATCCGCCAGGCGGCCTCGCGCCAGACGCGCTCGCGGCCGCGCCAGACGCCGAAGATCATCTCCTTCGGGAGACTCAGAATCGCGTCGACGGCGGGCTCAAGGTACAGCCGGTTCGGCTCGCGCCGCTGCAAGGCGACACCGTCCTGGAACGCTCGGCGCGCCAGTGCGCGAAACCGCAGTCGCACCGGGTTGACGCCGTGGCGGACGCGCATGGCGGCGTCGAAGTGCGTGCGGAAGCCCTTGCGCCGCAGGCGGCGCCAGAGCTCGGCGTCTTCGCGCCCGCTGCAGTAGAGACGTTTCGTCTCCGCAAGATCCCGGTCTGCCCGGCGGAGAGTGGGAGACTCGATTTCCTGAAAAGGCTCCTGGAGGAGAACGTCGCGACGGCTTGCCCAGTTGGCGGTCTGGGGATAGTAGAGCGACCCGGCCAGCGGTCCGCGGCGCCCAGGCACGCTCAGGCCGACGGCCCACCCCATCTCCGGATGCCACCACCACGGATAGGGAAGCGGCCCCGCCGCTTCGACCAGCCCGCCCACGGCGTCGAGTCCGGCCTGGGCGTGGCGGTCGACGCGCTCGAGCCAGTCCTCGGCCGGCGCGCAATCATCGTCGGTGAAGGCGATCCAGTCGGCGCGGGCCTCGCGGACGGCCAGGTTCCGCGCAGCCGCCCATCCCCCCTTCTCCGGTCCGTTGATGGACCGGATCGGCAGGGAAGCGGCCGTCTCGGCGGAGCGGGCGGTGTCCGAGAACTCGGCCAGGACTTCCCGAGTCGCATCGGTGGAGCCGTTGTCCACGACGAGCGCTTCGTCGGCGGGCCGCGACTGGCGCGTCAAGGCTTGGAGACAGCGGGCCAGGAGTTTCGCGCGATTGTGCGTGAGGATAACGACGGAAATGGTTGGCGGCATAGGAGGGCTCTGTTTCAATAGGTGGGAATGGGCCTCACGAGCGACAGAGACTGCCCGCTCCTTTCCGTCCGCGGACCCAAAAGTCAAGTTTAGACCCTCGGTGGCGACGATGACAAGACTTTTCGGCCCTTCGTCGATTCGCCTTCCCAATCCGGCGGAAAGGGGATTGCGGTTGACTCTCTTTGAGGCCCGTGGGACACTTGCGGCCGGTTCGCCCGAGGGCGCCGCGCTAGACGCGCGCGCTTTCCAGAGAACGAGTTCCCCCCATGAAATCCAAGGTCGCCATCCTTAGAACCACGCCCGCCACGGTGCGGTCGAACTACCACGAACTCCTCAACCTGGCCAACTATCAGGACGTCATCGCCAAGGACGCCGACACGGCGCTCAAGGTCAACATTTCCTGGCACTTCTTCTTCCCGGGGTCGTCCACGCCTCCATGGCAACTCGACGGCGTCACCCGTGCCATGCTCGCCGACGGATACGACGCAAACCTCATCCATGCGTGCCACAACCGCACCGTCGTCATCGACGCCCATCTCGGGGAGCGCGAGAACAAGCAGCTCGACGTCGTCGAAGCCTACGGACTCCGAAACGTCCATCTCTACGAGGGCGAAGAATGGATCGACGTGAGGGAGGCGGTCGGCGATCTGGCGAAGGACTTCCTCTGCCTCAACGACGTCTACCCCCGGGGCTTCTCCATCCCCAAACGCTTTATCGGAGAGAACATCGTCCACCTCCCGACGATGAAAACCCACGTCTTCACCACGACGACCGGCGCCATGAAAAACGCCTTCGGAGGACTGCTCAACGAGCGCCGCCACTGGACCCACCCCGTCATCCACGAGACCCTGGTCGACCTTCTGATGATCCAGAAGAAGATCCACCGCGGCGTCTTCGCCGTCATGGACGGTGCCTTCGCCGGCGACGGACCGGGGCCGCGCTGCATGACGCCCTACGTCAAGAACGTGATCCTCGCCTCCCAGGACCAAGTCGCCATCGACGCCGTGGCCGCGAAGATCATGGGCTTCGACCCCCTCGCCGACTGCAAGTTCATCCGCTTGGCGCACGACGCGGGGCTCGGCTGCGGCGACGCAAGAGAGATCCAGATCGTCGGCGACCGCGACGCGGCCCAGGAGAACTGGCGGTTCGCGGGTCCCTTCAAGAAGATGACCTTCGCCAGCAGCATGCAGCGCAAGATCTACTGGGGGCCTCTCAAGAAGCCCCTCGAATGGTCCCTCAAGACTTGGCTCGCCCCGTGGGCCTACATTGCCAGCGTTCTCTACCACGACCTCTACTGGTACCCGCGCCACAGCAAGAGAATGATGCGCGCCTGCCTCCAAAGCCCGTGGGGGCGTCTCTTCCAGAACTGGGGACAAGTCGAGGAAGCGCCCGAAGGTTTCCCCGAGACCGGCGAGGCGCAGCCGAAGTTCCAGCGCAACCTCAGCGCCATGCTGAAGCAGGGCGCGAAGGTTCTCTGGAGCTGCCTCCGCGAAGCCCCCGAGTTCGCCGCGCGACGCCGACGGAAAAACGTGACAGTGCTTACGCGGCCGTAATCTTAATTCCGGGACATCTATGATAGGCGCCCGTCAAGGGAAAACGGAGGTTTCCCTTTGGCCCCGGTTGGCTGCCCCGCGGCATCAAGCGCTGGTCTCTGACGACATGGCGCGAGAAAGCGATCAAGATCGGCGCGAAGGTTGTTCAACACGCGAAGTATGTAACGTTTCAGTTGGCGGAGGTAGCGATTAAGCGCGATCTTTTCCAAGCGATCCTCGCGAGAATCGAACGCCTGCGACCATTGCCCAGGGCCGCACAGCCACCCGACGCGAGATAAGATGGATCTGAAGAGCAGCATCGAGGGAGAGGCGCGTCCAAGAGGCGACCAATGTGGCAATCAGAAGCCCGAAAGGCCGCAAGAGCGGCTGCATCACGAGGGAAACCCATGCCAATACGCCCGCCTGGGCCTGATTTCAGTTGCTTCCGAACGCGGGAGCATGGAAAACCCTCACAGTTGAAGGAAAAAGGTCGCCTCATGAGAGGCTAAATGGAGAATCCCAGCTCCGAGGAGATCTTCAGTCCAGCGGGGAGAGAGGACGCGAAGTGGGCGCAACGAGGGAATGGTTCCACACGTTCGAAGACAGCCTCTGGACCTCCGCGCAGGAGAGGGTCGAGGACGCGCGCTTCGTGAAGCGCGCCCTGCGCCTGCGCAGGGGGCAGACCGTTCTCGACGTCCCCTGCGGCAAAGGAGCGCTTGCCATGCCCCTCGCGCGGCTGGGTTGCCGCGTGACGGGCGTTGACCTGCGGCCCTCCTTCGTTGCGGCGGCGCGAAGGCAATTCCGCAGGGAGGGTCTTGCCGGCCGCTTCCTCGCGATGGACATGCGCGATCTGGATTTCGAGGGCGAGTTCGCCGCCGTCTTCAACTGGTTCGGGAGTTTCGGCTACTTCACGGACGCGGAGAACCTGGACGTGCTGCGTCGGTTCGCCCGGGGGCTCCGGCCGGGGGGGCGCGTCCTGATCGACCAGGTCAACCGCGAGCGCATCCTCCGTCACTTCATCCCGGAGCGGCGGTTCGAACCCACCGGAACCGAAGGAAGGGCCTCGCTGGTTCACATCCGCAATCGTTGGGACGGGGAGACGGAGCGCGTCGAGTCGGTCTGGACCGCCCTGAAACACGGAAAGCGGACGCGAAGTCCGCTTTCCATGCGCCTCTATACGCCTGCCCAGCTCGAGCGCCTCTTCGAGCGCGTGGGGCTGAGCGTCGAACGAGCCTACGGCAACTGGCAAGGCGCCCCCTGGTCCCGGTCGGCAAAGCGCTTGGCGCTCGTCGGCCGGAAGAAGCCCTGACG
>DATKZW010000559.1:0-6808 GCA_035527775.1 Sumerlaeia bacterium
CTTCCTGGGCGCCGTCTACGGCATGGAACGCATTATGGGACGGGCCTATTCGCCCGTTCGCGACGTCTTCGATTACATGAGCGAGCATTTCGCCCGCGATCTGCCGATTTCCTACCTCCTGACGGTGCGGGCGATGGATCCCGCAACCAGCAAACTCGTCACGCGCGGCCTTTACGCCGGAGATGACGACGCGTGTTTCCAGCGGGGCGCGAGACTCTCCCGGGAGGTGAACGTCAACCTCCTCGACACGCCGATCCAGCGGGCGGTCGTCTATCTCAATCCCGATGAATACAAATCCGCCTGGCTCGGCAACAAAGCGATCTACCGCATGCGCATGGCCATGGCCGACGGGGGCGAACTCATCATCCTGGCGCCCGGTCTCCACCGGTTCGGCGAGGATCCCGGCATCGACCGCTTGATCCGCAAGTATGGCTACCGGGGAATGGAGCGCACGATGGCGTCCGTCGAGGGAAACGAGGACCTGCGCGCCAACCTCGCCGCGGCCGCCCATCTCATCCACGGCTCGAGCGAGGAACGGTTCTCGATCGCGTACTGCACCGGCCAGGACAGTCTGAGCCGAGAGGAAATCGAAGGGGTCGGCTTCCGCCACGCCGATCTGAAAGAAGCCCTGGCGCGCTACTCGCCCGACAGACTGACGGACGGCTTCAATCGTCTGCCCGACGGGGAGCGCATTTTCTACGTCTCGAATCCCGCGCTCGGATTGTGGGGGCTCCGGGCGCAATTCCGCTAGTGCGCCGGGCGTCCCGTCGGCGGCCGTGCAGGGGCCGCGTCCGACGGCGTCTCGCTCGCGTCTTCGGCTGCCCGCACATGATGCAAGAAGAGCCTCCGCGCCAGTCCCATGGGCTTCTCTTGCGCGGGGATCGCCACGCTCCGGCCGGGCGGGAACCGGTCGTGTCAAGAGCGTGAACCGTCAGGCCCGTTCGGTGCGTCATGGATCGCGTTGCCCCTCTTTCTTTCCGCCGACGACACACAACGGGGATCGTTCTTTTCATTGCCGCTCTGGGCCTTGTCCTGCGCGCCACGAGTCTGGACCTCGTCGCCTTTGGCTCGGACGAAGCCCTCCTCGCCATTGCGGGGCTCCAGACGGCCGCCCTGCGCAATCTTCC
Source organism: Sumerlaeia bacterium (assembly GCA_035527775.1). Taxonomy (GTDB): domain Bacteria; phylum Sumerlaeota; class Sumerlaeia; order UBA8349; family UBA8349; genus DATKZW01. Next base: position 1,128 of record DATKZW010000559.1, read on the forward strand.
GGCGTACGGGGCGCCCACGAGCTTCGGTTTCCACAATCCCGCCCTCCTGGTCTACCTGGTCGCCCCTTTCTTCTGGATCTCCAAGGATCCGCGCTTCGCCATGCTCGCGTTCGCCACACTCGGCGCCGCTGCCGTCGTCCTGGCGGCCTTCACGGCCCGCCGCCTATGGGGCAACCGCGCCGCCCTCGCCGTCGCCGTTCTCATGGCTTTCTCTCCGGACGCCGTCGAGCACTGCCGGCGGCTATGGGGGCATGACATGATCGTCTTCTGGTCCGCCTTGAGCGTGTACGCCGCCGTGCGCGGAGTTCAGGAAGAGAGGTCGCGGTGGCTGGGCCTCTCCATGGTCTGTGCGGCCGCTGCTCAGGCTTGCCATCTGTCCGGGATTCTGCTTTGGGTTCCGCCCCTCGGCGCGCTCATCCTGTTCAGCCCCCCCCGCCGTTGGCGGGCGCTGGGCGCGGGGATGCTTGCGTTGTTGGCCATTTACCTTCCCTGGTTCCTCTGGGACGCCGTGGGAAACCATTTCGCGGAGCTGGGCATTGCCTTCGAACTCATCTCAGGCCGCCACGCCGTAGCGCATAGGCCTTCTCCGGTCCCCCCCTTTCTGGTGTGGCTCACGATCTTGAGCGACGGCTGGCACAACGACCACCTCGCGGCGGAATACGGGAGATTCCTCTCCGACGCCCGATGGTTCGGCGTGCTGATGGCCTTGAGTCGATTCATCTCGGCATGCGCGTTGGCGCTTGGGGCCGCCGCGCTTGCTCTCGCGGCTCTCGCGCGCAAACCCCAATATCGGGACTCGGCCGCGTGGTCGGCTCTCATACTCGCCAGCGCCGTGGCGCCCCCCGTTGTGTTCTCTCTTCTCCCAACGGTGACCGTGCCTCCTTACCAGCTTCCCGCTCTTGTCCCCGCGGCGATGGCCGGGGGGTTCCTTCTCTCGCGGCGGGGTCGACGCCCGCCGCCGCAGGCGAGACAACGAGGCGTTCTCCTCCTAATCCCGGGGATGCTGGGACGCGCTCTCGCCCTCATCGCGCTTCTCTTCATCGCAGCTTTCGGCCCCTTCTACACGCTGCGCGCGCGACGCTGCCTGGCGAACGCCACCGATCGAGATCGCATGACGACGACGCTTCGCGCAGAGATCGGCGCCATGGACTACATCACCCGCTCGACGGGAGAGAGACCCTACGCCATCATGCAAGACGCCCGCGCCGTCCGGACGGGAATCGACTACTGGGTGGTTTACCTGCATTTCTGGATTTCAGGCAACCCCGAAGTCCCCCTCGATCGCTCCGCCCCGACGCTCTTCGCGATCCATGACGCCAAAACGATCCTTCGACCCGAGATCGCCGAATGGCTCGACGGCAAGTCTCGAGTCGCCTTCGGGACCCTCGCGGTGTTCCGATTCGAGGAGAAAGAAGCGCGCCTCTGGCGCGATCTCGTCGAGCGATTCTCGGCAACGAGCCCTCCGGAGGCGCCGGCGTCGGCGGAGTAGGGATCCCGGGGTCCTGGGCCGGCGCAACGGACAAGAGCCCCCCGTTCCGCGGCGAAGTTGTCTTGCGCAAGGCCGTTGAAAGCCTTATCCTCGTCTCTGCCGATGAACGCGCGGAGGAAGGGTGCCTCTTCCAGCCGTTCACGCTCCCAAACCGGCGTCCCGGGAAAGGCATGCGTCCCATGACCGGAGCTCGCATGGAGAGCGCCTTGGCGGGCCTCGTGACGGCCTTGAGCGCCCGGGGCGAAGTCCGACGCGTGATTCTCTTTGGGTCGCGGAGCCGCGGCGACGCGCAGGAGCGAGCGGACGTCGATCTTGCCGTCGAGGCGCCCCGGGCCACGCAAAGGCAATGGCTCGACATCGCGCGTCTTGCCGAAGAGGCGGACACCCTCCTGCCGATCGACCTCGTCCGCCTGGAAGAGGCGTCGCCGGGTCTGCGGGCTCGCATTCTCCGGGAGGGGAAAACCCTGTATGAACGACCCGAAAACGCGCCAGAGCCTTGAGAACCTGGCCAATGCGCTCCGCCGGTTGTCCGAAGCGCTTCAGGAGCCCGTGGAGAACAGCCTGATCGTGGACGGGACGATCCAGAGGTTCGAGTTTGTCATTGAGCTCTTCTGGAAAACCTTCATGCGGCTGCTGGTCTACGAAGGAATTCAGGTCACGACGCCGCGCGAGGCCCTCTCGAGCGCCTTCCAATCGCGCTGGATCGACGATGAGGCGGCCTGGCTCCAGATGCTTGAGGACCGGAACCAGACTTCTCACCTTTACGACGAGGCGGCCGCCCGCCGCATCTACGGTCACATTAAGGACTACTTCCCGGAACTCGCAAGGACGCACCGGTTCCTTGCAGAGCAGTACCTGACAAGCTCGGAAAGCGAGAAATCATGATCATCGTAGTGGATGAGAACATCCCCTTTGGGCGAGAGGCCTTCTCGACTCTCGGGGACGTGCTCCTTCGACCGGGGCGCGCGATATCGAGGGAGGATGTGCGCCGCGCCGACGCCCTTGCGGTCCGCTCCGTCACCCAAGTCGACGCTTCCCTTCTCGAGGGCGCGTCCGTCAAGTATGTCCTCACGGCCACGATCGGCATGGACCACCTGGACGAAGAGTTCTTGAACCGGGCGGGCATTCTTTACGCCGCCGCGCCCGGGTGCAACGCCGATTCCGTGGCCGACTACGTCGTCGCCGCCTTGCTTCACGTGGCGGGGAAACGCGGCACCGTTCTCGAGGGGAAGACTCTCGGCGTCGTCGGATGCGGGAACGTCGGGAGCCGCGTGGTCCGGCGCGCGCGCGCGCTGGGAATGCGAGTCCTCGAGAACGACCCGCCGCTGGAGCGCCAGACGGGCGATCCCCGCTACCTTCCTCTCAACGAGATTCTCGCCGCAGACTTCGTCACGATCCACGCTCCGCTCACTTACGAGGGCGAAGACGCGACCATTCGTCTCGTGGACGATTCCTTTCTCTGCGGAATGAAAAGGAACGCCATCCTGCTCAACACCGCCCGGGGCGGCGTGGTCGACTCCCGCGCTCTGAAGGCGGCGCTCAGAGGCCTGACAATAGCCGGCGCCGTTCTGGACGTCTGGGAAAGCGAACCGAGAGTGGACCCCGATTTGGTCCGTCTGGCGGATCTCGCCACACCCCACATCGCCGGATACTCCTTCGACGGCAAAGTCAACGGCACAACGCAGATCTACCGGAAGCTGTGCGAATGGCTCGGCGAAGAGCCCGTGTGGGACGCCGCTCCCTTCCTGCCCGAGCCGGACGTTCCCACGATTGAAGTTGACGCCTCGGGCCGCGCTCCCGAAGATGTGTTGCGCGAGGCCGTCTCCGCGGTCTATCCCATCGCGCGCGACGACGTCGCCATGCGGGAAGCAATATCTCTCGGCGGCGCAGACGATCTCGCCGCCGCCTTCGACCGGCTGCGCAGGCAGTACCCCAGAAGACGCGAGTTCTCGCTGACGAGGGCGTCAGTGGCAAACTCCGAGGGACCTCTGTCGGCGAAGATCCATGGGATCGGCTTCCGGAGCCACTGAGGGAGACGCCCCCGCTCCTTGTGGACAACAGGGGGAGGCGTTCTCGGAAGCGAAGAATCGCCCATGAGGTGGGAGATCAACAGCGCACTCGCGTCCGCGGAGTGCGACCTGAAAACGGCCCAGAGCAAGTTCGCCTCGGGGAATCCTTCGGAGGGGAGCGACATCGGCTTGGTTGTCATCCCCCATCGCCTGAAGGACCTCGATCTGGGGGAGAGGCCGGCGCTTCTGGGGAGGGCGCGCGTCGGTATCCACAGAGCGATGGAAATCCTGGGTCATGCGGACGAGGAGTTCGCCGTGGCGTCCCCAGGAACGTTTTCGAGCGACGAGGTCAGAGCGAAGGGTCTTCGGGCAGACTAGCCGGCGCGGGATTTTGTCAGACCGTGGACGCTGCGACAACGGCGTTTCGAGCCTAGAGGGAAACTGTTCTATGAGCAAAGCCGACATCGGTCTCGTGGGCCTCGCAGTCATGGGGGAGAACCTGATTCTCAACATGGAGAGCAAAGGATTCACCGTCGCCTGCTACAACCGCACGGTCTCGAAAGTGGACGGCTTCATCGAGGGGCGCGCGAAGGGCAAGAACATCATTGGATGCCGCTCGGTCGAGGAACTCGTCGAGAGCCTTAGACGGCCGCGCAAGATCATGCTCATGGTGAAGGCGGGCGCCGCCGTGGACGCCTTGATCGACCAAATCCTGCCCCATCTCGACGACGGCGATATCCTCATCGACGGCGGCAACTCGCACTTCCCCGACACGATCCGGCGCGCGGAGTACGTCGAAAGGAAAGGCAAACTCTACATCGGCGCGGGCGTCTCGGGCGGCGAGGAGGGGGCGCTTCGAGGCCCCTCGATCATGCCCGGCGGCTCGCCCGCCGCGTGGGAGCGCGTCAGGCCGATCTTCCAGGCGATCGCCGCGAAGACCGACGCCGGCGAGCCCTGCTGCGACTGGGTCGGAGAGGGCGGGGCCGGCCACTTCGTCAAGATGGTTCACAACGGCATCGAGTACGGCGACATGCAGATGATCTGCGAGACCTACCACGTGATGCGCGAGGGTCTCGGCATGACGAACGCCGAGATGCGCGAGGTTTTCGCGGAGTGGAACCGCGGGGAGCTCGACTCCTATCTCGTCGAAATCACGCGCGACATTCTCGCTTACAAGGACGAGGACGGCAACGAGGTCGTGGACCTGATTCTCGACACGGCGGGTCAGAAAGGCACGGGCAAATGGACGGCCATCGCCGCCCTCGACGCGGGGCAGCCGCTGACGCTGATCGGCGAAGCCGTTTTCGCCCGCTGCCTCTCCGCTCTCAAGGACAAACGCGTAGAAGCTTCGAAGATCCTCTCGGGTCCCGCGGCGAAATTCGAAGGCGACGAGAAAGCCTTCGTCGACGACCTGCGCCAGGCGCTCTACGCCTCGAAGATCGTCTCGTACGCGCAGGGCTACCAGCTCATGCGGGCGGCGGCCGAGGAGCACGGCTGGAACCTCAACTACGGCGGCATCGCCCTCATGTGGCGCGGGGGGTGCATCATCCGCTCGGCCTTCCTTGGGAAGATCAAAGAGGCCTTCGATAAGAACCCGGACCTCGACAACTTGCTGCTCGATCCGTTCTTCAAAAACGCCGTCGGGAAATCCCAACCCGCCTGGCGACGCGTCGCGTCAACCGCCATCCGGATCGGCATCCCAACGCCGGCCATGACGGCCGCTCTTGCCTACTACGACGGTTACCGCCACGAGCGTCTCCCGGCGAACCTCCTTCAGGCCCAGCGCGACTACTTCGGCGCCCACACCTACGAACGCGTCGACAAGCCCCGGGGCGAGTTTTTCCACACCAACTGGACCGGCCGCGGAGGCGGAACTTCCGCCTCGACGTATATTGTGTAGGAGATCCTTTCACGTCTCTCGGAGGCGCCGTGAACGGGTGGGAGCGTGGCCAAAGCGGAACAAGCGCGGCGGATGCGCCGTCCGTCGGGCTGTTTCGCGATCCCGATGAGCGCGGCGAACGCAAAGACAAGTCACAAAGGACAGATCAGATCTTGAGGCGCGTCGCATTTCCGCGGCAGGGCGTGACGGACACCCGATCCGTGGCCTCATCGCGTCATTCTACGATCGGGTTCTCGGCCGCAGTTCTTCGTCCGGCGAGGAGGCCGAATGGGAGATCTACTTC
>DATKZW010000560.1:0-5387 GCA_035527775.1 Sumerlaeia bacterium
GAGCATGGCGAGCGCCGCGAGGGCCGGCAGGGCCGCCCTCAATGCGCGTCCCACAGGGAGAGAAGGCATGGGACGCTGAAAGCGCGACGGGATGAAACGCGGGGCGAGACGCGGGCGGTGGCAAACCGCCGCACCCCACATCGCGCTTGGCCCGCGGGCGTCCAGGGGACGGACCGCTTTTTCAGAAATGGATGGACAGTGTCCGGTCATTGAAAACCCTCCTTCCGCCGAATGAGGTGGAGACGGCGCGCTTCCCTCTCTCGCCGCGTTTCCGGTCCCTCGTTGCTGAATCCGAAGAGGGCGCGACCCCAGGTTCCGGTCTCCGAACTTCGGGGCAAACTGAAGTTTAGACTCCGGACTTGGCGCCCCAAACTCGGAACCGCAGTCGTGGATCCTCTCTGTCCGTGAGTATCCGTTCCATCCGTCCGATCCGTGTCCCATTGCCGCCTGTTTGATGGAACGCGGATGATGCGGATCGGACGGATATGACGGATTCCGCATCTACCTCCGCCGAAACGTTCCGGAGCCGTCGTAATTCGAGGGCATGCGCCAGTCGGGACGCCACCAGATGTGGGCGGCGCCGGGGCTCTCGGTCCCTTCCCTGTCGTGATCCGACACGGCGATGTTGAGGCGGAACCGCTTCCAGGGCTCGCCTTGCCTCTCGTCGAGGTACTTGAGGGGGACGGCGATCTCGGTCGCGTGGCCTTTCGCGGTCGTCAGCGTGACGGCCTTTGTCCCTTCCGGCATGCTGTCCCAATTGAGTTTGCCCATGTCGGCTTCCGTCTTCCCGGGGCCAAGCCCGAAGAACAGGTAATCGTAGAACTCGCCCCCGCCGTCGCACTGTGAGCGCCAGGGATCGGAACGCGCGTCGAGGCGGATTTCCACGCCATCCTGGGCCCACGGAGCGACGCCCGCCTGCGCCGCGACCGAGTCGTCTGTCACGTCGAGAGCGAGGTAGAGGTTCTCGTCGTCATACCGAACGCCGAAGTTGAACGAGCTGTCCGACGGCCCGTGCCAGCTAGTGGGATCGAGCTTGATCAGCGCGGGCTTCCTGCATACAAAGGGCAACTCGCCCCATTCGTCGAGCCGTCCGTCGACTTTCACCGGCGCCGCTTGCCGCTCGCACGGGATCGTGGGCACGATGGCGAGTTGGCGCGTCCCCTCCATTTCCACCGAAGAGCCGTCCGCCAGTTGGTAGGCCGACGACCAATTCATGATCAGGGGCAGAAGCCGATCCGCCCGCGCCTGACGCGTCTCGCTGACCGAGAACTTGCAGGTTTTCGCTCCCTTGGGGGGAAGAGCGAAGTCCACTTGGCGGGGTTGCGCGTCGAGAAAGCCGTCGGGCCGGAAGACGCCGCGGACCGCTACGGGGAGGTCGGACTCGTTCGTCCAGCGGGCGCGGACGGTTGTTTTCTCCGCCCGATCGAGATCGATGAGAACGGGGCTCGAAACGCGGACCTCTCCTTCCGGCAAGGCGAAGTCCTCTCCCTTCAACCGCAGGAGTTGTCCATCGCCTCCCGTCAGCCGCAGGGAAACGCTCCGGCCTTCCTCCGTCCGCTCGCGCTCGCCCCCGAGAACGTCAATGCCCTTGACCGCGGGCGAGAACTGAACTTCGACGCGCCGAGGCCCGATTTCCCCCATCTTTTTCCCGACGCGCTTATCCACAACCACGGCGACCGGCGGCCGCTCCGGCGCCGTGAGAATCCCCACAAGCAGATCGTCGCTCATCGACTCGACGATCCGGCCCGCGCCGGGTTCGGTTGTTCCGGGCGCAGGCCATCCCGTGCTGAAGACGCTCGCCGCTCGCCGGCCCAGGATTTCGGGCCCCCATCCCGCGACGCGATGATTCGCGCTCTTCGCCACGCGCCAGAGGGGCGTCACGTTCGCCAGCGCCTCCTCGTAGGTTGCGTGGCCGGGATGCTGCTCTTTGTAGTTGGTGAAGGCGTTGCGATAGGTGAAATACCAGAGACCTTGCGCGCCGTAGGCGATGGAGGCGTAGATGGGAAACCGGAGAAGCGAGTCCGTCACCGCGTCGCCGTCGGCGTTGAACATGGGCCAGAAAACGAGATCGTAGCGCGCGCAATCCTGCCGCATCCGCTGAAAGGCGCCGCAGTACTCGGCGGCCTGCGCTTCCGCCGGCGCGTCGGGACTGTAGAGGGTGGGATAGATCTGGGGATTGAAGAGGGGGTTGCCATGATAAGCCAGGCTCTGCGGCGCCATCTGGTTCTGGCAGACCCATGGAAAAAGATGCGGCGGCTTCTGTTCGCGAAGAAACCGCGTGTTCGCCGCAATGTCGGGCGGCAGTCCGCCCTGATCGTCGCCCAGCATGAAACCGACCACCGCGGGATGGTTGCCGTACTTCTCCAGGATCCACTTCATCTCTTCCTGCGTGGCGTGGTGATGGCCGGGCGCGTTGGGATCGTAGGGAACCCGCGCGCCGCCCCAGGGCTTGTCGTTCTGGGTGTAGGTGTCAATCATCACGCCGAGGCCGTGCTTATGGGCCAGATCGAGCTCGCGGGCCACTTGGTCCGGAAGCGCATACTCGCCGTGAGCCATGTAGCGTCCCGCCATCACGATGTTGAAACCCGCTTCCTTGTAGACGCGCACCTCCGCGTCCGAACCGTCGGGCCCAAGCCAAGCGCCGATGGCAAAATCCTTGAACTTGAAGTCCCAACCTTCCCGCGCGCCGGGGATCGAGCCGGCCGCGCCGCCCGCGGGCGTCGCGTGTCGGCAGGCGCCGCTTAGGCAAAGGACGGCGGTCAGACTGACGCTCATGAACCAGGTCCGAGCCCCCAGAGCCGAATCCCTCTTCCGCGAAGACAAGACCTGTTGTGTCCGACGCCCGGGCATTGTCGTCGAAGGTGAAAGGCCGATGCGCATCTTCTTCATCGTTGGCTTCCTCCGATTGGGGTCCGCATGGGAATGGCTGAGGCAAGGCCGCCTGCGCCCGGCAAAGGGGCGCAAAACGCCGCGGAATATGAGGCCGGAGATAGCGCCTGGGCGCCGCCCTGTCAAGCCGTCCGCCGCCCGCGCGCGTCGCCCAGGGCTTCATTCCATCGCGCTTACGGCGCTCTCTGCTTTTGGGGATCGCGTCTCGAACGGGGGAGGCCGTCTCCGACGGGCGATTCCCGCCTGTTTTCCGTCGGCGAATCGGAGAAGCCTCACGCCTTTAGACCGTCAAGTTTCCCATCGATCTTCTCGTTCGCCCGCATCATCTCCTCCCACGTCGCCTCGCGGTTGCCATAGGCGGCGGCGCGTCCGAGGATCGTGGTCAGGTTGCTGCGAACGCTTGGGGCGACGGTTGGATTGTCGAATCGCCCGCTCATGATGTTCGCGTGGAAGTCGGCGATGTTCTGGACGGCGCCTTCGAGGTAGATTCCCTCCGTTGTGCCGCCCTTGTAGGAAGTCTCGCCGCGGACCTCGACCCGACCGCCGTAATGCGTGTCGATGGTTCCCTGCGCGCCGAAGACGCGACAGCCGATGTCGCTGGGGCCCTTGCCGCACTGCTTGGAGTTGAAGCTCAGGACCACGTCGTTTGGGAAACGGTAGATCACGGCGAAGTGGTCCCAGCAGTCGCCCACGTCGGTGCGCACCTTGCGTCCGCCGGCGCCGTAGGCGCGCGCGGGCGCTTCGTCGATGATCCACGTGGCGACGTCGAGGGCATGAATGTTCTGCTCGGTGATAATGTCGCCGGAGAGGGCCTTGTCGAAGACCCAGTTGCGCAGCCGCGCTTCGGGCGTCCCCGGTTCGGCGCGGATTCCGAGGCGGTCGCTGTGGTAGACAGCCTCGCCGGAGAAGAGGACTCCGATGTCGCCCTTGTGAACGCGCTGGACCGCCTCGCGGTAGAAGGGGTTGGCGCGCGTCTGGAAATCGATGAGGAAGCAGAGACGGTTTGCCGTCGCTTTCTTGCCGCTTTCGGCGATCGTCAGGCACCCGGGCGCGTCGACCGCCACCGGCTTGGCGACGAAGACATGGCGTCCCGCATCGACCGCCGCGGCCGCCTGCTCGGGGTGGAAGTAAGGCGGGCTCATGATGGCCACCGCGTCCAGCTTCTGCTCCAGCAGCCTGCGATAGCCGGACAAGCCCGTGTACAGCCGGGAGGGTTCGAGGCCGAACTTGCTTCCAAGGTCCTTGACGCGATCCTCGAAGTAATCCGCCCCGGCCACGACTTGGCAGCCGCCGTGTTGCTGGAAGAGATCGGCGATCCACGCGCCGCGTCCGCCGCAACCGATCACACCCAGTTCGATCTTCGAGTTCGCCTCGCTGCTACGGACGAGCTCCGCGTTGAGAATCGTCAGCGACGCCGCCGCGGCCCCGGCGCCCGAGATAAAGCGACGCCGCGAGACGCAGCGTTTCTTGGCGCCGGCATCGGCGCCGTTCAGTTTTTCGATCATGTGGGCATTCCCCCTCGAATGTGGGCATTCTCCCTCCGAAGAAGGGATTTGGGAACACAAGAGTGAGCGAAACCGTCAATTGGAAGCCGCAACGTCTATCGAGAAACACCGAAGGCAAAACCGAACAGAGGCAAACGGGTGTCGCCCGTCACTCTCACGGCCCCCAGCGGACGATGTCTCCCATGGAGACGGTCCCGTTGCTCGAGTCGTAAGGCACGGCGTGGTTTGCCTCGCGGTCGGGTCCATTGGAGCGAAGCAGCCAGTTGTGGGGGCAGTCGTCCCATCCTCCCCACGTGTATGGCGGGATTCGCAGAATGAAGACGTTCCAGTTCATGACGAGCGCTGCGCGCGCGTCGCTTCCGTCCGAAGCAATGTCGGTGTCAGAGAAGTAGAAATAGCGCGAATAGGGCGAGTTCTTGGCGATAAACGGTTCAAAGGGGATTGACGTCATGTAGGCCACGGGGGTGGTCAGAACCCAGAATCCCGTCGGCATGTTGCCGCCTGGGTAAAGGTAAGAGTTTGTCATCTGGCCCAAGTCCCGGCCCGACGGGTACTTGGTGTTGTCCATCCGGTAGGACTCGAGCGCGGTCGCGAGGTTGCGCATGTCCTCCTGCACTCGGCCGACCTTCGAGCGGACCTGCGCTTCCAGGAAATTCGGGACCGCGATTGCTGCCAGAATGGCGATGATGGCCACCACGATCAGCAGTTCGATGAGCGTGAACGCGAGGCGCATCCGCGATTTCATTGCTCTCTGAGCCATGGCGTTTCTCCCTTCTCGGGACGAGACCCGCTCGGAAAACGAGAGGAAATCTCGCTTGCTCTCGGCTCGTCACCGTTCCCCTCGAAGAACAAAGTACCGGCAACCTCAAGCCGCTGTCAAGAAGCGACTGCATTGCCCCAGGAACCGTCGCGTGATCCGAGGTTGATTCCGGCGAGCGAACAGGGCAGAATACGTCGCCGCGAGGAAAAAGGCGCTGCGGGAAACCGTTCGCC
>DATKZW010000561.1:0-2832 GCA_035527775.1 Sumerlaeia bacterium
ATGAGAGGTTTCACTCCGCTCTCGATGAGGGGAAGCGGTTCGTCCTTGCGTTCTGGCACGGCGACAGTTTCCTCATGGCCCACGAGATGCGCCACGGTTTTCGCTACGGGCGGTTCCACATCATGGCCAGCCAAAGCCGAGACGGCGCTCTCATGGCGCGCTTTCTCAGAATAGTCGGCGTGCACGCCATCCGAGGTTCGTCCTCCAGGGGAGGAGGCCGCGCGCTGCTCGGGATGATCCGCGGCATGGGCGCGCGCGACTTTGCCGCCCTCGCCGTCGACGCGCCCCGCGGCCCGCGCCACCGGGTCAACCGCGACGGCATCCTGCTCCTCGCCCACCGAACGGGCCTGCCCATCGTTCCTCTCGCCGCGCGGGCCGAGCGCAAATGGACCTTCAACTCGTGGGACCGCATGGAGATCCCGAAGCCGTTTTCCAGGACCGCCGTTCGCTATGGCGAGCCGCTCGAAGTTCCCGAGAACGCCGGCCCGCAAGATTTCGCCGCCTTGCGCGCCGAACTCGAACGACGTCTGCACGAGCTGAAGGGAGAAACCTGATGGCCTTAGGAACCGGACAAATGCCTTCGAACAGACTCCGTCGCCGCGACTTCCTGAGAATCGCCGGGGGCGCTGCCGCCGGAGTTCTCATCCCAACTTCATGCAGGACCGCGAAAACATCTCCCCCTCTTCCCGCCAAGCCGCCGAACATCGTCTTCATCCTCGCCGACGACATGGGCTACGGCGACCTGGCGTGCCAGAACCCGGAATCGAAGATCCCGACGCCGAACCTGGATCGCCTGGCCCGCGAGGGGATGCGATTCACCGACGCGCACTCCCCCGCCGCCGTCTGCACCCCCACGCGCTACGCCATCCTCACCGGGCGCTACTGCTGGCGAACGCATCTCAAGAGCGGCGTCCTTTGGGCGTGGGACCCGCCCCTCATCGAGCCCGACCGTCTGACGCTGCCCGCCATGCTCAAACGCCACGGCTACGACACCGCCTGCATCGGCAAATGGCACCTCGGATGGGACTGGCCCACAACCGACGGCGAGAAGCCGGACAAGCAAACCGGCCAGAACGTCGATTTCCACAGACCGGTCCTGAACGGCCCGACCGCGCGCGGCTTTGATTACTACTTCGGCACGGCCGTCCCCAACTTCCCCCCCTACTGCTTCATCGAAAACGACCGCACCGTCGGCATTCCCGCCGAGCAGAAGCCGAAGACCATGTTCGGACATCCCGGCCCGATGTTGCCGGGATGGGACCTCGCGGACATTCTTCCCGGCTTGGCCGACAAGGCGGTCGGATACATCAACGCCGAAGCGATGAAGTCGCCCGTCGTCGCGACGGGTTCGCCGCAGCGGCCGTTTTTCCTTTACTTCCCGCTGACGGCGCCCCACACCCCCATCGCTCCCGCGCCGCGCTTCCGCGGGAAGAGCCAAGCCGGCGCGTACGGCGATTTCGTCCACCAGGTCGACTGGACCGTCGGCATGGTGATGGCCGCTCTCGAACGCAACGGTCTGACTCAGAACACCCTCGTCATGTTCGGCAGCGACAACGGCTCTCCCGCGCGCGACGGCGCGAACATGAGCGGCCCCATCAACTCCGTGCGGAAATACGGTCACAACCCGAGCGGGCGCCTCCGCGGCATCAAGGCCGACGTCTGGGACGGCGGCCACCGCACCCCCTTCATCGTGCGCTGGCCGGGCCGCATCGAGCCCGGAAGCGTCTGCGACGAAACCATCTGCCTGGTCGACCTCATGGCCACATGCGCCGCCATCGTCGGCGAGAAACTCGCCCCCGACGCCGCCGAGGACAGCTACAACGTTCTGCCCGCCCTCCTCGGCGAGAAGCGCGCGGCGCCGATCCGCGAGACCACCGTCCACCATTCCGGCGGCGGCATGTTCGCCGTGCGGCAAGGTCCCTGGAAACTGATCCTCGGACGCGGCTCAGGGGGATGGACGAAGGGGGACAGGGGAGAAGACCTCCCGCCGGGACAGCTCTACAACATGGCCGAAAACCCAAGCGAAACGGAGAATCTCTACACGATGCGCCCCGACATGGTCGAACGCCTGACCGCGATCCTGGAGAAATACAAGCGGGAGGGCCGAAGCGCGCCGGTCTCGCGATGAACGCGAGATCGCACCGATACGGCGGCGCGCTCCTCTTTTGGGGGGCCTCGCGGCATCTTGCGGACAAGAGCCCTCCTTCCCCCCAACTTGCGGCGAAGCGGCTCGGCGTAAAGGCCGGACGGCCCACGATCGGACGGCAGAGAAAGAGCCGCTCGAAAAGATGGCAGCGGCCCCGCGTTTGTGCTATAAGAACCCAAGAAGAGGAACCTGGACGAGAAGACTCGCGCTCGCCTTGTGGCCGGGGCGAGTCCGAGCTTCGACGCCCCTGGGATAGTCAGAGCCGGCGACCTTCGTGTTCTGAAGCCGGCCGATCGGCGCCCGTCCGGGCAAGAGAGAGAGCTCCTTCCCCCACTTCCGTGAAAAGGAGGTGTGATTGCCATGTCAGACCCCAAGCGCCGAACGGAGATCTGCAAGTCCTTGGGACTGCGGGATCCCTTCTACGCCCACGCAATCATCCAGAGCGGGGCGAAGAAAGAGCCCCAATGGCTCCTCCAGAAGGGACTCGACGCTTCCGTGTTGAAAGACCTTGGCTACGAGGCGGCCGGGATGAAGAAGCTCGGTTACAGCGAATCCGCCCTGGTGCGCCTGGGGTACGACCTTCCGTGCGTCCAGGACGAGGAAGACATGAGCGCCGAGCCCGACGGCTCGATCGCTGACAGAGTCCAGGCGTTCATAGCCAAGGGCTATCGGGCCAGCGAGTTGAA
>DATKZW010000562.1:0-3150 GCA_035527775.1 Sumerlaeia bacterium
CCCGCGGCTTCCTTCAGATTCGGCCTCGCGACCGACACCCTTGCCGTCCGGCTAACAGTTCCCGCTGCCGGGCCTGTAGAGGACTCCGCGACACCCTGTCGCGCCACCTCCAAGTGGGTGCGCCCTGCCGGGCGCACAAAAAAAAGGAGCGGTCACTCTCGCGGGTGACCGCTCTTTCTCGATAGCGCCGGTCTCAGCTAAGAGACCGTCAGAGAAACCCGCACGCCCTGGACCGGAGCGTGCAATCGCCGCGCCTTACTGCTTGACGCGCCAGACGTCGCCGTTGGACGTCGTGCCATTGGTCGGATCGTAGGTGCAGTACGGTGGACCGGCAAGCAGGGTCAGAGTCGGGTTTGAGAGGGCCGGGTTGTAGACCGACTGGTTATTGCGCCCCAGCTCGTCCACTTGATCCCCTGGGCCCATGTCATCGTCCCCATCCGGCCCGAAGGACCACAGGATCCACCCCATCTCGGTGAAGTTCCAGTAGTTGAACGGGCTGCCCTTTTTCCCCGCAAACGTGTCGTTGGGCACGTTAGTCATGAAGGAAACCGGCGTCGTCAGAGTCATCCCGTTAAACCCCGCAACGCCCTGATACCGGAAAGTGCGCTTCCGATTCGCCGCTCCCATGGCCCATCTGTCAGCCGGCGGGGTGGTGGCCGATGTGTACAGCCAGGAGGCAACGTACATGTTGTTGTCCACCATGTACGCCTCCAGGGCCGTTGCCACCGACCTCATGTCCGTGTGGACCCGTGACACCTTCGACCGAACCTGCGCTTCCAGGAAATTAGGGACTGCGATTGCAGCAAGAATGGCGATAATGGCAACAACAATCAGCAGTTCGATCAGGGTAAAACCTTGCACTTTCTTCATCCGTTTTCCTCCCTTCCGTCACGAAATAAACTCCGCAAAAACCGCCTCTAAATAGAGCGTTTGATGAGTAGACCACCCCGCGCAGATCCTGTCAAGATCTTTTTTTCGAGAAAGCGCCTTTTTTTTCCAGTCAATCCCGAGCCCTCTTGGGCCGGCGCGACAAGACGCGGACATTGGATCTCCGAACCCCTCCTGTGCCCCGATCCCCCAAATTCCCTTTCATTTGCCGCGCCAGGCGGCCATAATCCTCCCGGCAGGCAGGAAAAATGGCTTGGCGCCCTCCTTTCCAACGCGTTCTCCTCGTCAATCCCCCCTCGGGACTCTTCCGCCGCGACGACCGGTGCCAGTCGCGGGTGGAAGATCAGACGGTGCGCGTGGTCTTTCCCCCCATCGATCTGGCCGTCTTGGGGGCCGTAGTGCGCCGAGCGGGCGCTGAAGCGCGCATTGGCGACTATCCGGCCACGGGGGGCAAGTGGGAAGACCTCGAGAGGGATTTCGAGGACTTTGGGCCGGACGCGATCCTTTTCAACGTCACCGCCCCCACAATTGTAGCCGATCTGGAGACGGCGCGGCGAGCCAAGAGGCGAGACAACCGAGTTCTGACGATCGCGCGCGGGGACATCTTTGAACGGGCGGGGGAGCCGGTCTTGCGCCATTCTTCTGACCTGGACCTAGCATTCTGGGGGGAGGTGGAGGACCGCTTCGAGCGGATTGTCCGGGGCGAATCTCCCGCCCGGATGGAGGCCGTGGTCTTCCGCGATCGGGCCGATTCACGGACCCCGTCCGCCGGGGCCGTCCGTCGCAATGCCGGTCTGGGCCTGATCTCGGATCTTGATTCCCTGCCGTTGCCGGCAAGGGACCTTCTGGACAACGCCCTCTATCGAAGCCCTGAAACGGGCAATCCTCTCACCGTAATCCAGGCATCCCGCGGCTGCCCGGCTCGGTGCATTTTCTGCCCGGCGGGCCGGCTGAGCGGCCACCGTTTCCGGGCCCGCTCGCCCGAGGGGATCGTCCGGGAGATCCGTCAGTGTGTGGAGCGCTTCGGGATTCGCGAATTCCTTTTCAACGGCGACACCTTCACGCTGGACAAGCGATGGGTGATCGAACTCTGCGAGCGGATCATTGAGAGCGGCCTCGAAATTCGGTGGGGATGCAACAGCCGCGTGGACTCGATGGACCGCCAGCGGGCCGAAGCATTGCGGAAGGCGGGCTGCTGGGTTGTGGCTCTGGGCGTGGAAACGGGCGATGCCGAGCTCTTGAGGAGGATGAAGAAGGGAGCGACGCTGGCCCAGGCTGAAAAGGCCGTGGCGGTCTGCAAAGAGGCGGGGCTCGTCACGCACGCTTTCTTCGTCATCGGCATGCCCTGGGAAACGGCCGAGTCGCTCGAACGCACCTTGGCCTTCGCGCGCAAGCTGGACACGGATTTCTTTGATATCAACATCGCGTATCCCCTGCCTGGCGCCGAGCTCTACGACATCGCCCGGGCTGAGGGGTTGCTCGAACTCGAGAGCCCGATCGAAGGTCTCCAGCTGCCCCTTTCCGGCGGGGGATACGCCACGGCCTCGCTGCGTTCTCACACTCTGGGGGCGGATGATCTGACCCGCTGGCGCCGACGCGCCCTTCTGCGGCTCTACGCGCGGCCCCGCTATGTCCTTCGCACCTTGAAACGAGCGCATCAAACCGGCGCGCTGGGAAACTATCTAGCGGCGGCGGCGCGACGCCTGAAGGATCTCGTCCGCCCTCGCCGATCCCCTCCGCGCCTGCCGCGGGAGCCGTGATCAGGAGGCAGCGGGCGCGCGAGGCGCGCGCACCGGCGCGCTAGAGCGTGAACAGCGAGCGACGCTACGCCGTCATCAGACGGCCATGCCGATCGTAGAGTTTCAGGCGACTCCCCGATAGAAGCCGCCGCAGCCCCTCGTGGAGGGGCGGGCAGAAGAACACGGTGGATTTCTCGACCTTCCGCGTCGCCCACCGCGAGAGCCCTTCCGCGTTCTCCACTTCGACAACGGTTGAGCCTCGGTAGGCTTTCAAGAGACTGTGAAGCATGCCAACCGTGCGCCGGTTCTCCCCCGCGAGATTCAGGCGCATGAGGGCAACCTGCTCGGCCTTGCGCGTGACCTCATCCAGAAGACACATGTCCTGCGCCTCGAGTATGAACTCCGACCGGCCTCGCCGACGAACGGTTCCTTCAATCAGGACGGGGGTGCGGGCGTTCTGGATTCGCGTCAGCTTGCCTTCCAGCGAAGGAGACACGCGGACGACATGGCCTTCCAGATCCAG
>DATKZW010000563.1:0-4338 GCA_035527775.1 Sumerlaeia bacterium
CCGATCCCGAGCGCTTCGTCTCCCTGCGCTACACCGACGGAGAAGACCAGATTCAGGAGATCGGCGTCATCGAGAATCTCGGGGATTTCCCCGAGCGCCAGCAGAATCTCGTCCGCCAGACCCTCGCCAAGCAGTACCATCAGCAGATCATCCAGCGCATCAAGCACGTCAAGTGCGAGTACGGCTGGCTTCTGACCTTCACCGTCCAGACCAACCGGGGCGAGGAGCGATTCCTCATGCGCTGGCGCCAAGACCGCGCCGAGGCGCACGGCCCCAAAGGAAAGGTCCTCCTCGATCTGTATGACAACCGCTACATTATACCCGACGTCGGCGCTCTCCCGACCAAGGACCGGCGGCGCTTCTTGAGCTACATCTATTGGTAGACCTCAGTTCGCGGAGAGGATCCAGAAGGCCGTAGCGCTTCAAGGCGCGAGACACGATGAAGCTTGAGCGTTTCGAGGGGGGTCAGCTTCTTGTCGCCGTCGCCGTTCGCCATGCTGTCGTCCTGCGGCGAGGGGTGGGTCAACTAATGTTCTAGTTGCATTCCGCGGCGCGTCCTCCTCCCTGTGAACTAGGATTCTGGTCTTTTTGGCCGTTTTGTTGTCAGCTTTTCTTCTTGACAGGCCGGCCCCGTTTCTGAAAAGGTGGAGTTGCCTAAGGCGCTCGCGGGCGAGAAGCCGCTCCCTTTTGGCTGTCCGCGAGGAAAGACCGTTTGTTGATTTGCAGACACGTTGCGGCTAGCGGCTGCGCGAAATCCTGTTCCCGTTGAACGGTCATGGTTCAGACGCATTCCCAGGTCGGGTTTGCCGACCCGGGTCTCGTTCAAATCCTCACCCTTTTCGATCCCCTCGACGTTCCTTTCGCCATAGTGGAAGCGGGCGGTTGCGTTCTATACACGAACCCCGCTTTGAACGCCCTGCTTTCACGGTGCGGTCACGAGGAAACCATGGCGCGGCTGTGCGACTTTGTCGAAGCGCGCAAGTCCGGGACGCCCCTGTTCCTGGAGTCGGGCGCGCTCAATCCGCGGGCGCTGCCCTACCTAGGCAGGTGCCGGATACGGTCGCGAGGAGACTCGTGCGAAACGGTTGGGGCCGTCATGCGTTTGGAGGCGTACGGCGCCGCGGTCGGAGACCGTGCCGAGAGAAGCGCTCCACCCCGCACCGTCTTGTGCACCATCAGTCCGCTGGCTTGCGATTCCTTGGCGCCATTCCCGCTGCATCTCCTCGGCCGCTGGCAGCATCGCATCGAGGAGATCGCCGACTCCTTCGACATCCAGCGAATCGGGACGAAATGCTGCAAGGTGCTCGAGGAGATGACGGGCGCCCGGGCCGTCGTTGTGTTCTGGTCGGACGGCCAACGCTGGCGCCGGGCGGAGCAGATCGGCGAGGTGAAGTACCTGGCCTCCGTCCCGGCGGAATTCGGTGCGGGAGAAGACTGGTTGCCCGCTCTCACTCGCGATCCCCTCATGAGCGTCGCAACGTGGGCGCCCTCGGAGCGGGAGGGTCCGTCGTTCGACATGCCGCAGTGGGCGAGGGAGTGGGAGAAAGGAGCGATCGTTCCCTGCAAAGCGCACGGCGATACGTTGGGGCTCGTTTTTCTCCGGACGGAATCCAAGCGTCTTCGCTCGCCCGGCCTGCGCGAGGTGCTGAGCCTCGTCTCCTTCCAGACGGCGCAAGCCATCGATCACTCGCGCTGGTTCCAGATGGCGCGCGCATCGGACTCGCGCAGCGAGCGTCTGATCGAGAATGCCAACGCCGTCATTCTCGGCGTGGATCTGCAGGGAAACGTCACCCTCTGGAATCGCAAGGCGGAAGAGGTCTTCGGCTACTCGCGCAAGGAGATCCTGGGGCGATCGGTGTTCCGAATTCTGAGAGATGGGAACGGCGGCGGCGCCGCCGGACGCGAGTGTTTTCGCTCAGCCCTGAACGAACGCAAGCCGGAGGCGGAATTCGAGACCGAGACGCCCGACAAGCATGGGATCCCGCGTCACGTCGTCTGGACCACCACGCTTCTCACATCGCCTTCGGGGGCCGTTCTGGGGCTCTACGCGATCGGGCAGGACATTACCCAACGCAAAGAACTCGAACGCAGTTTGGCGGCCTCGGAGGAGCGCTACCGCAACCTCGTCGAAACCACACACGACCTCTACTGGATCATGCGCCGAGCCGGCGGAGAAGGACTCGAAGAAGGGGAACTGGTCTTTCTGAACCGCGCCCTGGCGGGTCACAGCCGGGACTCTCTAGTGGGCCGGGGCATCGAGCCGCTGCGGCGGACGGTCACCGGCGAAAGTTGGCGGCGCTTTGAAAAAGCCTGTCTGAAGGTCCTCGATACCGGTCGACCCGTCCGTCACCTCGAAACGGAGCACAGCGCGCCCCGCTCCAACCGGATCGACGCCTACCTTCTCAGCGATCTGTTTCCCTGCCGCGAGGGAGAGGACCTCGTGGGCGTTCAAGGGCTGAGCATCGACGTGACCGAGCGGAAGGAGATGGAGGCGCAGGTGCTTCAGGCCCAGAAGCTCGAGAGCGTGGGGACGTTGGCGCGAGGCATCGCGCACGACTTCAATAACATCATCAGCGGCGTCGGCGGCTTCGCGCTTCTGATCGAGCAGCAAGAAGGGGTCTCCGACAAGATCCGCTTCTATTGCAAATCACTCCATGAACTGACGCGGCGGGCCGGCGGACTGACGCGCCAGTTGCAGACTTACGCGCGCCAGAGCCGCCCCCAGAAACGGCTGCTCGACCTGAATCAGCTCGTTCGCCAGTCGGCCAACATTCTCGAGGCAAGCGTCGCCAAGCGCGTGAAGATCCGACTCGACTTGGCCGAGGACCTCGACTGGATCGAGGCGGACCGCTCGCAGATCGACCAGGTCGTGATGAACCTGTGCATCAACGCCTGCGAAGCGATGCCGCGGGGAGGCGATCTAGTTCTCACCACGCGCGCCGTTACCCGCACGGAGAACGATCCCGACCTCTCTTTCGACGCGCCCGCCGGGAGGCACTCCGTCCTCCAGGTTCGCGACACGGGCGTCGGCATGACGCGGGAAGTCCGGGCGCGCATCATGGACCCCTTCTTCACCACCAAAAAGACGGGCACCGGACTCGGTCTGTCCGCCGTCTACGGGATCGTCAAAGGGCACAACGCTTTCATGCGGGTGGACAGCGAGGTCGGAGTGGGAACGTGTTTCACGCTCCTGTTCCCCGCCACGGAAGGAAAGAGGAGCGCCTTGGGCGAGGCGACGGCGGTGGAAGTGCGGGGCGGGCACGAGACCATCCTCGTCGCCGACGATGAACTGGCCATCCGCATGGTGTCCGAGGACATTCTGACAACGCTCGGCTACCGGGTCGTGCTGGCCAAGGACGGAGAAGAAGCGGCGCGGATCTTCCAGGAACGGCCGCAGGACGTCGACCTGGTCATCATGGATCTCGCCATGCCCAACCTCAGCGGTCGCGCCGCGGCCAAGGCCATACGACTCCTTCGACCGGACGCAAAGATCCTCTTCGCGAGCGGCTACACCGACGCGGCCCAGATTGAATCCCTCAGCGACGAGAACTTCCACCACTTCCTGGCTAAACCGTACTCCATGTTCGACCTTCAAGCGGCGGTCCGCCGAGCGCTCGACGACGAGCCGCCGCCTCAGTAGGCGCGGTTCCCAGGCGAGAAGGACCCCGCGGATACAAGGGGAGCAAGCCGCGTCTTTCGGGCGGGGAGTTCAAGAACGCCTGGGGAAGGGCTTACTTCTCGGCGGCCCCGGCCTCGGCGGCCGCGTCGCCGCGACGCGCGACCGGCTCGTCGAGGAACTCGACGCGGTAGTCCTGGAGAAAAGACGCTTTGACCCGCTGCAACTCGATCATGGCCTTGTTGTAGTCGATGACGGTCCGGATGTAGTTTCGTTCCGCTACGGCGAGATCTTCCTGAAACTCAAGGACCTCGAAAATCGTGGCGAGTCCCACGTCGTAGCGCTTCTTCTGGGATTCGAGTTTCGCCTTTTCCGCTTCAATCGACGCCTCGAACGCCTTGGCCAGCTTCATGTCGGTTTCGAGCGCGCGCAAC
This sequence comes from Sumerlaeia bacterium, assembly GCA_035527775.1. Taxonomy (GTDB): domain Bacteria; phylum Sumerlaeota; class Sumerlaeia; order UBA8349; family UBA8349; genus DATKZW01. The sequence goes on from DATKZW010000563.1 coordinate 4,051, forward strand.
GTCGTCTGCACCTCCAAGCGGATGATGTCTTGCAGATTCGCGATCGTCTCCCTGGCTTGCTCCAGTCTCGACCCGCTCTGGCGGTGCGCGGCGCGCGCCTGCCGGTTCTGAAGAGGGTAACTGAACTCCAGACCCGCGCTGTAACCCCCGAAGTCGACCGTCTCGGCGTTGTCGAAAGCCTCGTGGGCTGAAGAGTCCAGCCCGGTGATCCGGTACGCGCCCTGGGCGTTGAGCTGGGGGAGACGAGCGTTCTTCGTCACTCGCCGATCGATCTCGGCTATCTCCACG
>DATKZW010000564.1:0-4336 GCA_035527775.1 Sumerlaeia bacterium
GCCTCGAGCTCGACCACCGCGCGGTCGATCTCGACCTCGGCGACCACGTCGCCCGCCGCGATCACGTCGCCCGGCGCTTTGAGCCATCGCCGGAGCGTGCCGTCGACGGCGCCCCGTGGCAGGTCCGGCATATTGATTTTCTTGGACATAAGCGCGGTCTCTCGGGGGTCGGTCGTTCGACTCGAAGAAGGCGGTCGAACCGAGCCCCTTGGCCTCTTCCGGGGATTCTGGGGCAACATCATGCAGGAATCAAGCTAATTCCTGCAAATTCTTATTGCTTTTCCATCCTATTCTTGCTCTAATTCATGCCGACGGGAGCGGAAGCCATGGGCATCCCCAAGATCCGGCGCAACGAAGAAATCCTCCAAATCCTCTGCGAGCAGGGGCACGTCGAGGTCCGCGACATCGCCGCGCGCCTCGGCGTGAGCGAGGCCACCGCGCGCCGCGACCTGCGGCGCATGGCCGACGCCGGCCTGGTGGAGCTCGTCTACGGCGGCGCGACCCTCCCCCGCAACCGCCGCAACGGCTACTCGATCCGCACGCGACGCGCGCGCAACATCGAGGCGAAGCGCGTCATCGGACGCCTCGCCGCCGACCTTGTCCAGAACGGCGACTGCATTTTCCTCGAGTCCGGCTCCACGTGCGGGTGCGTCGTGCCCTTTCTCCGCAACAAGAAGAATCTCGAGGTCGTGACGAACTCCAACCTCATCGCCGCCGAACTGGGCGAACACACCGATTTTAACATTCTCCAACTGGGAGGCAAGTTCCGTTTTGAGCGCATGGACTCGGTGGGGCCTTTCGCCGAGATGACGATCGAGCAACTGAGCGGCTTCCGCGCCTTCGTCGGCGCCGACGGTCTGGCCCTCGACATCGGCCTGACGTGCATGGACGTCGAGACCGCCCATCTCTACCGCGCCGTCGTGCGCCGCGCCGCCGAGACGATCCTCCTCGTCGACCACACGAAATTCTCCGCCCCGACCCTCTACAAGATCGTCGAAGTCGACGCCGCCAACCGCCTCGTCACCGACCGCCCCCCCGCGCCCGAATGGGCCGAGGCGCTGGAACAGGCAGGGGTGGATGTGATTTTCCCTAACGCAACCAGTTCGCCCACGCGGGCGACCGACAACGCAACCAGTTCGCCCACGCGGGCGGCCGACCGCGGGAAGGCGGAGATCGAATCGTGAATGACCCCATCGCCTCCACAGAGCTCGTTGCCATTCTCCCTTCCGGCGAGAAGAAGCGGATTAGGATCGAGATTGGCACACCTTGCGCGCGCGATGCCGGAGACGCCGCCTGTTCCGTGGCGATGGCGGGCCTTTACGACAACCTCCATGACGCCATCGGGGTCGACACATTCCAGGCTTTGGCTCTCGCCGTGAGTTTCGTGAGACAGACGCTTCGGGGGCTGACCAATAAGGGGTGGCGGATCACCTTGCCCGACGATGATGATGAGGGAGACTCTGCCGGAGACAACGACGGGGATCTTCCCGGCGACGATGAGGATTCGGATTTCGATTTCGACAAAGCCTGGGGGGATCGGGAGAACGGAACGGGGAGTTCGAGACGGAGGGAGAAGTGAAGAACGCCGTCGCAAAAGAGCCAGAGGGACATTCCCTTGGGCGCCACGCGCTCGCGGCTCGCGTTTGGGCCGAAGCGGGCTGCGTGATCTGGGAACGGAATCGTCACATAGAAGGGACGTAAGGAAACAATGACCAAGAGCCTCATGATCGACCCCGCCGAAATGCGGAAGAAGGGAACGCTCAAGCTCCGGAGCATTCCCGTGAATCAGTATCAGAAGACCGTGAAGGACGAGGTCGGCAACTACACGAAAGACGACTTCCTCGCCATCTATCACGACATGGCGGCCATTCGCGTCTTCGAGAACATGTTGCAGGACGTGAAGCTCAAGGGGTCCTGGCGCGACGTCGCATACAACCACCGCGGGCCGGGCCATCTCTCCATCGGTCAGGAGGCCGCGGCCGTCGGGCAGGCGTTTCTGCTCGATGCGAACGACCACATCTTCGGCAGCCATCGCAGCCACGGCGAGATCCTCGCCAAAGGCCTATCGGCGCTGCGCAAGATAGAGGACGGCGCCCTCGACGCCCTTCTCAGGAATTACATGGGCGGCAAGTGCTACGCCGCCGTCGAGAAGAAGTTCGACCCGAACGTCGCGGTCCCCACCGCGGCGAGCGCGACCCAGGCCTTCGCCATGGAGTACCTCATCTACGGCGCCCTCGCCGAGATTTTCGGCCGCGAGGCGGGCCTGAACAGGGGCATGGGCGGCTCGATGCACGCCTTCTTCGCGCCGTTCGGCATTTACCCCAACAACGCCATCGTCGGCGGCTCGGGAGACATTTCGGTCGGCAGCGCGCTCTACAAGAAGATCAACCACAAACCCGGCATCGTCATCTGCAACATCGGCGACGCCTCGTCGGCGTGCGGTCCCGTATGGGAAGGCATCTGCCTCGCCGCCATGGACCAGTACAAGACGCTCTGGGACGAGGAGCATCGCGGCGGCCTGCCTCTCATCATTAACTTCATGAACAACTTCTACGGCATGGGCGGACAGCCCTTCGGCGAGACGATGGGCTTCCAGATGGTCGCCCGCATCGGCGCCGGCGTCAATCCCGACGCCATGCACGCCGAACGCATCGACGGCTACAACCCCCTCGCCGTCGTTGACGCCGTCCGGAGCAAGCGCAAGGTCCTCGAACAAGGCGACGGCCCCGTGCTGCTCGACACGGTTACCTATCGCTATTCCGGGCATTCGCCGTCCGACGCCTCCTCCTACCGCGAGAAGTCGGAAGTCGACGCGTGGCGCGAGCAAGACAGCATTCCCGCTTTCGCCGCCGCGCTCGTCGAGGCGGGCGTCGCCCAAGAGTCCGAGCTCGACGCCATCATGTCTCTCGCCGAAGAACGGACGTTCAAGATTTACCAAATGGCGATCGATCTCGAGTTCTCGCCGCGCCTGGATCTCATGGTCGCCGGCTGCGAGCTCGAGAAGTGCATGTTCTCGAACGAGACGCGCGAGAAAATGGAGGAAGGACGCGAGCCGGAGGTCCTCATCCCGCTCGAAGAGAACCCCCGCGTCCAGCAGATCGCGCGCAAGTCGCGCACGGGCGTCGACGAAAACGGCAAGGCCCTTGCGAAGGCCAAAGTGGTCTCCTTGCGCGACGCGCTCTTCGAAGCCGTCATCCATCGCTTCTACACCGACCCGACCCTCGTCGCCTACGGCGAAGAGAACCGCGACTGGGGCGGCGCGTTCGCCGTATACCGCGGCCTGACCGAAGCACTCCCCTACCACCGTCTCTTCAACACGCCGATCTCCGAAGGCGCCATCGCCGGGTCCGCCGTCGGCTACGGCATCGAGGGCGGGCGCGTCATCGCCGAGCTCATGTATTGCGACTTCATGGGCCGCGCGGGGGACGAAATCTTCAACCAGCTCTGCAAGTGGCAAGCCATGTCGGGCGGCTACCTGCACATGCCCGTCGTGCTGCGCGTCTCGGTCGGATCGAAATACGGCGCCCAGCATTCGCAAGACTGGACCTCGGTCGCGACCCACATGCCGGGCCTGAAGGTCGTCTTTCCCGCGACGCCCTACGACGCCAAAGGCCTCATGAACGCCGCCCTCAACGGCACGGACCCGGTCGTCTTCTTCGAGAGCCAACGCATCTACGACGTCGGCGAGGAGTTCGTGAAAGGGGGCGTGCCCGAAGGCTACTACGAAGTCCCCATCGGCGAGCCCGCCGTCAAACGCGAAGGCAAGGACCTGACGATTCTCTCGATCGGCGCGACGCTCTATCGGGCCCGCGACGCCGCGAAGATCCTGGAGGAGAAACACGGCCTCTCGGCCGAGCTCATCGACGCGCGCAGCCTGGTCCCCTTCAACTACGAAAAGGTCATTGAATCGGTCAGGAAGACGCGGAAGATTCTCCTGACCTCCGACGCCTGCGAACGCGGCAGCTACCTCCACACCATGGCCTCGACGATCAGTCAACTCGCCTACGACGAGCTCGACGCCCCGCCGACCGTCGTCGGCGCCCGCAACTGGATCACGCCCCCCGACGAACTCGAGGAGGCCTTCTTCCCCCAACCCTCCGACATGCTCGACGCCGTGAACGAATACATCCTCCCGCTCAAAGGCCATAAGGCCGCGCGCGTCTGTTCCGTGGAGGAGAAACTGCGCAGGGAACATCTGGGGGTGTGATAGTCGCCCAGGACAATTCCAAGGTCGCAAAATCCCGTGTGGCACAGCCGCCCCCGGCTGTGATTCCTTATCTTTCCTCTCCATAACACCACATTTGCAAAACCCCGTGTGGCACAGCCGCCCCCGGCT
>DATKZW010000565.1:0-3190 GCA_035527775.1 Sumerlaeia bacterium
CCGACAACCACCGGGAGTCGGTATTCTCTGCCGTCAAGGATGAGTCGACAGGAGTCAGTCATGGCGCTCCTCCCCGTGAGTGTGTGTAAAAACACCGTTTGCGGGCCCAGATGCCGCGGGAAACCCAACCGGACGCGGCGCCCGAGCCTCCCTCGCCCCATGGCGAGAACGGAGATTCTTGCCGAGGCCGCGATCTTTGTCAAGCTTGTCTTCTCCGCGACCTGTCTTCTCCGCGACCGTTTGGCGAACGGCATCCCGTAGGCAGGCCCGTCGTGAGACGCTCCCGGCGGCAGCGAGACAGCCGTTGCGCAAGGCGTTCCGTTGCGCCGGTCAAGTCCCCCTCATAGTCTCGGCGATCGGGGGCTGTGCGCTTGACTTCTCCTCTGAGCGAGTTCGGCGTCCTCCACCGCATAGCAGTAAGCGCACCCGTGGGCGCAGGTGTTATAGGCGCCGATGTCGACGCTCTGGAAACAGCCGCAACCTTTCCTCGAGGGCCTGCGCGGGACCTCGATGTCTCCAGCGCCCGGCGCGAGCCGCCGGAGCAGAGGCCAGTCGACGCAACGCGCCCTCGCGATCCCCGCCTGTGGGTCCGCCCACTCGCCGCCGCAGCACGAGTGCATCTCCATCCCGCGGCCCTTCGCGACGACCGCCAGTTCGCCGGCGAGGGCCGCGAGATCCTCCTTCGCGAAGTCCCCCGCCCCCTTTGACCACACGCGAAGCGAATGTCGCGCCCCAGTTGCCTCGAGGTTTCTGATCGTCTTCTTGTACATCGTGGGAAACGAGAAAACGCACCGCCGCGCGCTGCCTTCGAGACCCGCCGCGAGGCGCTCGAAGTTCTCGCGATGCCACGAGGGGGGCGTCTCGGAACTGAGCAAGATCGGGTCGTAGCGCCATTGCACAACGTCCGGTCCGAATTCCTCGGCGAGGCGCCGGGCCGTGCGAACCGCCTCCTCGGCGGCAATGGTGCGGGGATCGAACGCCGCGGGATACCCCGTGATTGTGAAGTGGCACAAGAAGCGCTGCCCCCGGCGGTGAAGATCGGTCAGAACGCCAAGAAACGGGATGTAGTTTCTCGACCAGAAAACCCACCCAAGAACGTCGCGCGGCGCAAGCGAGACGCGGTAGATCTCTCCGGAGAACGGGTTGGCGGTTTCGCACCACCCCGCGTTCAGGCGATTGCGAAACCACTCGCCATAGAACGCGGGAACGTCGGTGCGGCGGCTTGCGGAGATGAGAAGAGGCGGCGAGAACGGCATTGCGCGAGAAGGACCGTTTTCATGGCGCGTCGAAGTGTTCGCTGAGGCGCACCGTGAACTCCGAGGAATCGGCGAAGAGGTCGATGACACTGTCGGTCGTTTGCCGCCCTCCATCCAGTTCGCCCGCCCAGTAGGCGACCTCGCTGTCGCTTGGAAACCGCCCGAGGAAGGCGCGGTAGAAGCGCGTCACGTAGACGTTGGTCGTCGGATTCTGGCCGAGGAACTCCGCCGAGACGATCACTTCCCGCGCCATCTGCTTGGCTTGCGCGCGGACGGCTTCGATGCCGCTCCTCTTCCTTGTGGCCCCGGCGCCCCCGCCGGGGTCGCTCTCCTGGATCGCGTCGACCGCGTCGATTGCCACAGCCGAGGGCGGCTGTGCCACAATGCTCTCTCGGGACGTCACAGCCGAGGGCGGCTGTGCTACAAAAGCCTGTTCGGCGTAGGCCGCGTCGAAAAGCCCGGCCGCGTATTCGAGGCCGCCTATGTCCACCAACCGGTCGAGGAGGCCGATGTACATGGTGGCCACGAAGTTGCGCGCGGCATCGCCGCCGTAACCGGGATACATGGCCTGAATGCGGTTCGCGAATTCCTCGGACTCGGAAAACACCGTCATGACCTGGGAGCGGTTCCACGCGCCCGCGAGCCAGTTGTCGAGCTCGCCCTGCGTCGGATCGCGGTCGAGGAAAATGCGGTAGCAGTCGGCGATGAATTCGGCGTCGGTGCGGTCACGGGCGGCGTACTCCTCGGAGAGAAAGAAGATGCGCGCCATTTCGCGCGGCACGAACCGCACGTCGATGTTGAAGTTCATCGCGTACTCGAAGTAGCCGTGATGCCACGAGTCCACGGCCCCCGGCTCGGGCGCGCGGGCGAGGATGGTCTGGTAGAACGACTCGATGAGATCCCGGATCGGCCTGGGGTCGGGCGTGGCGGAAGGGGTGGGTGTTTCGTCGCGCGGCGTGGGGGTAACGGTGAGGGTGCCGGTCGTGGTTGGCGTCAAGGTCGGCGCGACCGTCGGCGTTCGGGTGGGACTCGCGGTGGGTGACGGCGTCCCGGTCGGGAACCAGGTGGGCAGGGGCGTTTCGGTCGGAGGCCAGGGCGGCAGAGGGGTCGGCGCAGGCGCTTCGCCCGTCAGGTTTTCGAGCCACGCGACCTGCTCGTAGTGGAAGTTCTCGGCGACGAGCATATCCAAATCGCCGTCGCCGTCGAGGTCGGCGGGCGCGGCCAACTGCGGGCCGTGCACGAACCCGTAGGTCTCGATGAGGTATCTGTTGAAAGTCGGGGCGGCTTGGCCGTCGTTCTCGTACCAGGCCAACGCGTACATCTCTATGATCGGTGCAACAATGTCAAGGTCCCCGTCGTGGTCCATGTCCACCGCGCAGACAAAGGGCGCTGCGGGCCTCACTAACCCGAGCAAATGGTCCGTAAGGCTGAGTGGTTTGGCGCCGCTGTTTTCGTACCAACGCAAAGCGTAGTCCGAGGCGTTTAGGACCAGATCGGGCCAGCCGTCGCCGCTGAGATCCCCGATCGCCGCGGCTTGCGCTCGCGAGTGGGACGCAGCAAGGGTGTGAGAAGTGAAACCCGGAGGTTGGCCGCCGTCGCTCTCGAACCAGAGAAGTTCCGCTCCCGTCGAGACCACGTCGACGTCGCCGTCGGCGTCCATGTCGGCGGCGAGGACGTCGTCGACGTCGCTCCAGGCCCCGCGGTGGATAGTGTGCGCTGCAAAGTCGGGCGCCAGGGCGCCGTCGTTCTCATGCCAGGCGATGAGCCCATTCCTCCCAGCCGAGAGCACGTCCATATCGCTGTCGCCGTCGACGTCGGCGACGAAGAGGGAGGGGTACAAGCCAACGGAAGAGGCAACGATGTGCGATATGAAGCGCGGGGGCGTCTGCCCGTCGTTCTCGTGCCAACCGACCGCGCCTTCCGAGGTCCCCGTG
>DATKZW010000566.1:0-15215 GCA_035527775.1 Sumerlaeia bacterium
TCTACATGAAACTGACCGTCGAGGCGGAGGCGTTGATTGCGGCGGCAAAGCGTCAGAAAGAAGCGGGCGGGGCGAAGCTCAACGACCTGATCCTCCTGGCCGTGGGCCGCGCGATGGCGAAGTTTCCCGCTCTGCGCAGTCAGGTGGACGGCGACGCGCTCGTCGAGTACCCCGGGGCGAACATCGGCATCGCCGTGGCGGTCGAGGGCGGTTTGCGGGTCCCCGTCGTCCTGAACGTGGATCGTCTTGGCCTGGCGGCTCTGGCCCGCCAGACGTCCTCGGCCATCGAGCACGCCCGGGCGGGCAGATCCGTCCACATGGGGAAGGCGACGCTCACGATCAGCAACCTCGGCATGACGGGCGTCGAGGAATTCACGGCCATCATCAATCCGCCCGAGGCGGCGATCTTGGCCGTCGGCGCCGTGCGCGAGGACGTGAAGGTCGAGGGCGGGGCGATGCGCCCCGCGAAGTTGATGACGATGTGGCTGTCGTGCGACCACCGCGCCGTGGACGGCCTGATGGCGGCGGAGTTCCTGGGGGAGTTGAAGCGCATTCTGGAAGAGCCAGAGGGGCTGGAGTCGTGACTGCCTTCTCCCGATTCCGGCGCTTTCTCGGCGAACCGCGCCGTAACGCGGGCGTCTCGCCCGCAGTGCGGGAATCCTGCCCGCGGTTTCGCGGGCGTCTCGCCCGTGGTGAAGACGTTCAGTCCGGTTTCCGGAAGGCATCAGGAAACCAAATGCCAAGATCCTGAGAAGGGTCGCGAGCATGTTCTCTTCCCGAAAACGCTCCTGCTGCCCCGCGTGTGAGAAGCCGTTGATCGTGCTCGAGCTCGAGGGGGTGGAGATCGACTATTGCGCGCAATGCCGCGGCACGTGGCTGGACGCCGGGGAGCTCGAGATGATCGGCGAGTCGGCAGGCGCCCAACCGGGCGGTCTGACCGACGCGCTGGAAAAGGCGGGGAAAGGGGCGGCGGCGGGTGATCGGCGCTGCCCGCGGTGTCTCAAGAAGCTTCGCACGATTCGCGCGGGCGAAAGCCCGCCCGTGGACATTGACCGCTGCCCGCGCGGTCACGGCCTGTGGTTCGACGCGGGAGAGATGCGCACGCTCGTCGCCGCCTTCGAGGAGGGAGAAGAGGGCGCGGTCGCGCGGTTCTTTTCCGAGATGTACGCGAGCGAGATCCAGAAGGAGGGCCGGTAGCGGCGAGAAGCGGGAAGCCTTCGTCGCACGAGGCGAGAACCGAGACGTCTCTTGGCCGGAAGATCCGTGCGATCCGCTGAATCCGTTGCATCCGTGTTCCATCGGAAAACGGGAGAATGGAAGAGGGAAGAGCGGGAGAATAGAACACGGATGGGACGGATCGGACGGATGGGGAGACCCCGGAGAAGACATTGTGGCACAGCCGCCCCCGGCTGTGGCGGACAAGGCGAGGACGGGAGGAGAGGTCGCACAGCCGAGGGCGGCTGTGCCACACGAAGAGGGCGGCTGTGCCAGACGAAGAGGGCGGCGGCGCCGCAGGGGCCGGAATGTGTCCGGGGTCCTTCCTGAACGGAACCGTCCCGATTTGCATTCGGCTGGGAAATGAGTAGGGCGCCATGTGGGAAGCCATAGCCAGCAACCGACGCAAGTCGACGCTCCTGATTCTTCTGATGGGAGCGGTTCTCTCGGTTCTCGGCGCCGTGGCGGGGATTGCCATCTTCACCGGAGCGGCGACGGGGGGGGACGTGGCGGCGGGGGCGCTCACCGGCCTCGCGGCGGCTCTTCTCGTGTGGGTCGTCATGTGGCTCACGGCCTACGCGGGGGGCGACGGCATTCTCCTGGCCACGGCGGGCGCCCGCGAGATTCAGCGCGAAGACGCCCCCATGCTGTGGAACGTGGTCGAGGAGATGACCATCGCGTCCGGTCTGGGCAAGGCGCCGCGGGTGTTCATCATCGAAGACCCCGCGCCGAACGCCTTCGCCGTGGGGCGCACGCCCGAGAAGGCAGCCGTGGCCGTCACGTCGGGCCTGCTCCAGCGCCTCACGCGCGACGAATTGCAGGGCGTCGTGGCGCACGAAATCGGCCATGTCAGGAACCTCGACATTCGCTTCATGACGTACGCGTCGGTCATGGTAGGCAGCATCGTGATGATTTCGGACATCTTCCTGCGGTCCCTCTTCTACGGCGGCGGCAGACGCCGCACGTCGAGCCGCGAAGGGGGGCAGGCTCAGGCAATCCTGATGCTCGTCGCGGTTCTGGTGGCCATCTTCGCGCCCATTTTCGCTTATCTTCTTTACTTCGCCTGCTCGCGACGCCGCGAGTACCTCGCCGACGCGTCCGCGGCGCGGTTCACGCGCTATCCGCCCGGCCTGGCCTCGGCTCTCGAGAAGATCTCCGGCTTGCTGGGCGCGGGCGCGAAGACAAAGGAGAAGGTGAGCCGCGTCCTGGCGCCCATGTACATCATCAACCCGCTGAAGGCCATGGGCGCCAGCGGCCCTTTTTCGACGCACCCCCCGACGGAGAAGCGGATCGCGGTTCTTCGCGGCATGGCGGGAGGCGCCGGCTTCGCCGACTACGAAGCCGCCTTTCGCAAGGTCGCCGGCGGCGCGTGTATCGGAAGTCGAACGCTCGCGGCGGACGAGCGCGTCTCGGTTCGCGAGGGCGCGGCCGAACCCGAGTCGAAGAAGGCCGGCAAGGAGCAGGCCCGCGAAGTGACCGATCTGCTGAGTCGTTTGGGCAACCTGCTTCTCATTCCGTGCGCTTGCGGCATGCGCATCAAGATTCCGCCGGGATTCGAGCAGACGACCATTGGTTGTCCGCGCTGCGGGCGCAGTCATGAAGTGCCCGCGGTGAGCGCCGCCGGGACCAGGGGGGCCAAGCCCGGCGAGCCGGCCCCAGTCCAGCCCCTCCGGTACGAACGCAAGGGAGAGGGCTGGGAATCGTTTCAATGCTCGTGCGGCAACAACGTACAGTTGAGTCCGAGCTTCTCGGGGACTCACATTCACTGTCCGGAGTGCAACGCCAAGATTGAGGTCTGTTGAGACGGCGGAGATCCGACATTCGAGCATCGAGATCCGACCGTGCCAAATCCGAAATCCGGATTTCGGTATTCGGACTCCCTCCGACTTTCGCACCACGGATTCTCAGGCGCGAGAGGAGACCCGGACTGAATGACTCCCCCCTATGACATCGCCATCATCGGTTCCGGCCCCGGCGGGTACGTGGCCGCGCTTCGGGCGGCACAGATGGGCGCTCGGGTCGCCCTGATTGAGAAGGGCTTGGTGGGCGGCGCGTGCCTGAACCGGGGCTGCATTCCGACGAAGTCTTTTCTCGCCGCGGCGGAGCTTCTGCACGACATTCGCCATCGCGCCGGAAAGCTCGGGATTTCGGCGGGCGAGCCGGAGATCGACTGGCCCGCGGCGCTGGCTCACAAAAACGGCGTCTTGGGGGAACAACGCAAGGGATTGCGGTTCCTTTTCGACAAACGTGGAATCGATCTGATTTCGGGCGAAGCGTCTTTCGAGGCGCCGGGGCGGCTCGCCGTCCGCGACGGGAGCGGCGCGCGGGCGGTCCAGGCGGAACGGATCATCATCGCCTCCGGGTCGCGCCCCAGCCGCATACCCGGATGGCCGGAGAACGAGCGCGTCGTGACGAGCGACGAAGCTCTGGATTGGACGGAGCTGCCCGCGAGTCTCCTCATCGTCGGCGGCGGCGTCATCGGCTGCGAGTTCGCCTGCATGATGGCCGAGTTCGGCGTGCGCGTGACGGTGGTCGAGATGCTCCCGCGCCTGCTCCCGCTGATGGACGGGGACCTGGGGAAGGAGATTGCAAAGGTCTTCAAGCAGCGCGGCATAGATTGCCACCTCGGCGCCAAAGTCGAGGACCTGACGGTTCGCGACGACCGCGCACGCGCCACCCTCTCCAACAGCGTCTCCCTCGAGGTGGACAAAGTCCTCGTCGCCGTGGGACGCCGAGCCAACATCGAGGACCTCGCGCTCGAAAAGGGGGGAGTGCGAGGGGGGGAGCGGTGGATCGGCGTGAATGACCGCATGGAGACGAACGTGGCGGGGCATTACGCCATCGGCGACGTGACGGGACGCATGCAGCTGGCCCACGAGGCCTCCGCCATGGGGTGCGTCGCCGTCGAGAACGCCCTGGGTCGCCCGCGCGTCTTCGACGCGCCGGTTCCGGGCTGCGTGTACACCTTTCCGGAGATCGGCTCCGTTGGCCTCGGCGAGGAAGAAGCGAAGGAAAAGGGGCTTCCCATCGCCGTGGGGAGTTTCCCCTACCTGGCGTCGGGGAAGGCGCGCGCCTACGGCGACGCGAGCGGCTTCGTCAAGATCGTGCGCCATCGCGAGACGAACGAGATCCTCGGCGTCCACGCCGTCGGCCACAGCGCAACGGAGTTCATCGCCGCCGCGGGCGTCCTGCTCCATACCCGCGCCACGGCGCGCGACGCAGTGGACATGGTCTTCGCGCACCCGACCATGGGCGAGGCGATCCGCGACGCGACCGAGGCCTCGCTCTTCGAATGCTTGCACCTTCCCCCGCCCAGACGGCTCCGCGTCCGGGTGTGACCCGCGAGCCGCGCGGACGGGGTTCCGGCCCTGGGCCTTCGCGGGCGCGCTTGCCCCAAAGGCTTCTTGAAACCGTCGACGCGCTCAGGTATTGTCTGTCGCCGTGATCGGCTTGCCGGGTCGATGCATGCCCGGCGTCGACGCGGGATCAAAGCCTCGCGCATTGCGAAAGGAGTCCGAGCATGCCGGCCAGAAAGCCCAAGGAAGCCGCCCTCGGCGCCGCGGCGGCCGCGGGGGTTGCGACGGCCGCGGCGGCCGAGCCGCCCCGCCGTGACGTCGAGGAACTGATCGCCAAGATCAAAGGCAAGGACGAGAACGCGCGGACCGACGCCTGGGTGAACGCGGGGAGGATCGGCGCCCCCGCCGTCGAACCCCTGGCGACGGTCATGGCGGATCCCGATCTCGAGACGGCGCGGGCGGCCAAACGGGGCCTCTGGAAAATCGTTCGCCGCGCCGGCAGACCCGAGGCCGACCGGGAGAGGAAGGCGGCGGTCGCCGAGTTGGCCCCCCTCCTCGAAGAAGGCCACCCCGACGGGATGCGGCGCGAGGTCCTCTGGATGCTCTCGGAGATCGGCGGCAAGGAGAGCGTCAAACCCGTCGCGGCGCTCCTGCAGAGCAGAGAGCTCCGCGAAGACGCGCGTTGCGCTCTGGAGCGCATCCCGGGCGGGCATTCCCTGAAGGCGCTTCAGGCCGCCTTCGACTCGGTCGGCGATGATTTCAAACAGAACATCGTCCAGTCGCTGCGCAAGCGCGGAGTGGACGTGGAAGGCTTCCCGTGCGTGAAGCGTAAGCCAACCAAGGAAACGCAGGTGAAGCCGTTGGCCTAGCTGGGAGAATCCGAACGGGCAGAACGCTTCCAGAATGAGGGAAAGAGAGAGCATCGAATCATGACAGAACGCGCCCGAGTCAGCAGGCGTCGGTTTCTAGTCGCCGCAGGCGCCGCGGCGAGCGTCCCTTACTTCGTGCCTTCCCGCGTGCTGGCGGCGCCGGGGAGAACGGGGGCCAACGACCGCATCACGGTCGCTCTCATCGGCGTCGGCGGGATGGGGGGCAATCATCTCGGGACGATGATGCGGTACCGAGACATGGGAGAGGTGAACATCGCGGCCCTGTGCGACGTGGACGAGCAGCGCCTCGCCGCCCGCATCAAAGACACGGGGCCCGGCGTGGATCCGTACCGCGATTACCGCTACATCCTCGAACGCAAGGACGTGGACGCCGCGATTATCGCCACGCCCGACCATTGGCACGCGGTCCAGACCGTCCACGCCTGCGAAGCGGGCAAGCACGTCTATGTCGAGAAGCCCTCGTCCGTCACGATCGAGGAAGGGAAAGCGATGGTGGCGGCGGCGCGCAAGTATGAGCGCGCGGTCCAGGTCGGCTCGCAGGCCCGTTCGGCCAAGCCCGCCCATGCCGCCTGCACTTACATCCGCAACGGCATGATCGGCAAAGTGCACAAGGTGACCTGCTGGCACGGCCGCAACGCCATCGGTGGCACGCAGCCCGACACGCCCCCGCCGCCCCGCCTCGACTGGGACCTCTGGCTCGGCCCCATGCGGTGGCGCCCCCACAACACGGCCTATTACCACGGCTCGTTCCGCCAGGTCATGGATTCCGGCGGCGGCAACATCCGCGACCGCGGCGCCCACGTCTTCAGCACGATCCGATGGTGCATGGACGCCGACGGCCAAGCCCCCGTCACGGTCGAGACGAAGGGGACGGCCAACACCAAGGGCATCTACGACTGCCCGCCCGAGATGGAGGTCGTCTACACCTTCAAAGACCCCGACTGGGTGGTTGTCTGGGCGCAGCCGGGGGATCGGCACACGAACTACCCGGACCAGAACAACGATTTCGGCATGGCGTTCTACGGCGATCAGGACACGCTGATCCTCGATCGCGACGGCACGCGCTACGCTCCGCCCGAGAAGGCGCGGAGCTTCCAGACGCCTCCCGGCGGCGTCGAGGTCTACAAGATGGACCGGTTCAAGAATGACAACTACGAATTCGGCAGCAACGAGTACAACATGAACCACAAAGAGGACTGGTTTCAGGCCATCAAGACGGGCCGCAGGCCAACCATGGACATCGAGAAGGGCCACCAGACGGCCGTCATGTGCATCCTGGGGAACCTTTCATACGTTCTGGGGCGCAAGCTTCAGTGGGACGGCGAGAAGCAGGAGATCATCGGCGATCCGCTGGCCAACCGCATGCTCGGCAAGCCCCAGCGGCATCCCTACCATCTGTAGGCGAAGGCGCCGACGGGGCCGGGCCCGCGTCGCTGTCCCGGGTCTTCTCCGTTCCGGCGCTCGGCGCCAAGCGCGGCGTTGCCGGCCGCCAACGCAGAACGGACCTCTGGAGAACGTCTGCTGGAATGCGCGTCAATGAAGGAACGTGAGCGAAACAAGGCCGAAGAGTGCGAGAAGCGCCCCTCCCATTGGGAATACTCGCACACGCAGGAGTTTCTGGACAATCTTCCCTATGTCCTGATGATCGGCCTCGGAGCGATTGTTCTCGGGATGGGCTTGGGGGAATCGCCGTGGGCTTGGGGAGCGGCGACGCTCTACGCAGCCTACGGCGTCGCGGGCGCCTTCTGGATCATCGTGTTCGTCTGTCCATACTGCAACCACTACGGCACGCGCGCCTGCCCGTGCGGGTACGGTCGGATTGCGGCCAGGCTTCGGCCGCGGAGGGACGCCGCGCGTTTCGCCGAGAAGTTCAGGAAACACATCCCCGCCATCGTCCCATTGTGGATCATTCCCGTAGCGGCGGGTGGGGCGTTTCTGGTGCGCGACTTCTCGTTTGCGCTTCTTGTGACGCTCGTCCTTTTCGCCGTCGACGCCTTCGTCGCGCTACCGCTGATGTCGAAGCTGTACGGCTGCGCCCACTGCCCGCAGATCCACGAGTGTCCTTGGATGCAGAAAACGGCGAGAGACGAGCGGTGAGTCCCGGAAAGCGAAACATCGCCGACGCAACCCCCATTTTTCCATCGGGAGGAGAGAAAATGTCTGGGACTCTTGCGCGGTCAATCCCCTTTGCGGCATGGTCGATGGTCTTTGCGCTGTGCCTGGCAACGCAGGCAAGGAGCGAAACGGGCATGATCGAATTGGAGCTACAGACTCGGGAGGGCGCCGCCGACAAGAACGACGCCGGTCGCGTCGTCCGGACCGTCGAGAAACTCCATCCCGCCAAGACGGCCATCGTCATCGTCGACATGTGGGACAAACACTGGTGCAAGACTTACACGGAACGGGTCGGCAACCTCGTGCCGCGGATGAACAAGACCCTCGAGGCGGCGCGCAAGCTCGGCATTCAGGTCGTCCACGCCCCGTCGGACGTCCTTGGCCCGTACAAAGAGACGCCTCAGCGCAAAGCGATGCAGGCGATTCCGGAGCATCCGGCGCCGGAGCATCCGGCGCCGGAGAAGACGGACTTCAACCCGCCGGATCCGCCGGGGGGGCGCGATTGCTGCGAGTGCGGCCCGAGCCGCCCGTGCCAGTCGCACGGGGCGTGGAGCAGCGAGCATCCGGGTCTGCGGATCGCCGAAGAAGACCTGATCGCCGACTGCAACAACGGGCGCGAGATCCTGAACCTGTGTCAGGACCGCGGCATCGACACGCTTCTCTATATGGGCGTGGCCAGCAACATGTGCCTCATCGGCCGCTCCGCCGGCATGATCGAGATGAGGCGCCACGGCCTGCGCCCGATCTTCGTGGCCGACCTGGTCGAGGCGATTACGGCCAACGGCTGCGATCCGGCCACGAAGGCGCCCGACCCGAATTTCACGCCGGCCAGAGGAACCGCCCAGGCGCAGCGCCACTTGGAGCGTTACATCGCGCCCTCGATCCAAAGCCGCCAGATCATCGCCGCGGCCGGCATGGATCCCTTCGCTCATGACAAACGGCCCCACGTCGTTTTCGTCATCGCCGAGCAGGAGTACGGCAGCGACAAGACCCTCCCCGCCTTCGCCGAAAAGTATCTGAAGAACGATTTTCGCTGCAGTTTCGTCTACGCCAAGGGCCACGAAGGCGCGGATCGCAACGACGTTCCGGGGCTCGAAGTTCTTCTCGACGCCGATCTGCTCTTCCTCTCGATGCGCCGGCGCGCCTTGCCCGTGACGCAGATGGATCGCCTCGAATGGTACATCCGCGCCGGGAAACCGATCGTCGGCGTTCGCGTCAGCATCGTCCCATTCCAGGTTGATCCCAAGGAATGTCCCGAGGGCCACGTCGTGTGGCGCGATTTCGACCAGGAAGTCCTGGGCTGCCACTACCAGGGCTACCCCGGCCAATCCCGCGAGACGGGGTGCGACGTTTGGGTGGTAGAAGAAGCCAAAGACCACCCCATCCTTCGCGGCGTCAAGCCGACGCGCTTTCACAGCGCCTCCTGGCTCTACAATCTTTACCCTCTCGCCGACACGACGACGCTCCTGATGAAGGGTCGATGGGCCGAAGGCCAGCCTGAGCAACCCGTCGCCTTCACCAACACCTACAGCGGTGCGCGGGTCTTCTACACCTCGCTTGGACACCCCAAGGATTTCGAGAACGAAGCGTTTTGCCGAATGCTGGCGAATGCCGTGAAGTGGGCCCTTCAGTGAGTCGGGCCGCGGGCGAACGGGCGCTCCAATCCTGCTTAGACCGGCCTGGGCCGGAGGGGAGAGGATCGCCCGAGGCGAGTTTCGTCCGTTGCGGATCTTCCCGCGGAAGCGGCCGCGGAGAAAGCGGCCGGCAATCGTAGCCGCGCGGCGCACATCGCGGCCCTCGTGGACAGGGGCGCGGCGGAGCTGCGGGAAAGCGAACAGAGGTTCCGGGGCACGATCGGTCGTTCGGCTCAGGCGCGCGCGAGCGCAATGACCGCGACGTGCGCGGCGCCGGCTCCTTTCAGCGTTCGCGCGCATTCATTGACGGTGTTGCCCGTCGTCAGCACGTCATCGACCAAGCCGATCCGCCTCTCGCGGACCCAATCCGGGGCGGCAACCTCGAAGGCCCCGCGCACGTTGCGCCACCGCCTTTCGGGAGGTTGGAGAGATTGGGCCGGCGTGTAGCGGACGCGCAGCAGAACGTTGCCGGCGCACTCGATTCCCGCAAGTCGCGCGAATTCTTCGGCGATGACCTCGGACTGGTTGTATCCTCGCCGTAGTCCCCGAAGGAAGTGAAGCGGCACGGGAATCAACAGGTCGGGTCTGTCCTCCGATTCGCACAATGGCCTCAGAGCCATGAACATGGCGCGGGCCAAAGGCAGACCCAGTTCCAGCCGATGTCCGTACTTGAAGGAGCGAAACATCTCGGCAAAGGCGCCGCGATAGAGGAAGGCGGCTCGCGCCGAGTCGAAATGCACGGGGGCCGGCGGGCAGTTCGGGCACCGGCGTCCGACCGCGCGCGGGGTGGGGTGCCCGCAGAGGGGGCAAACGCCCCTGCCGATTTGCTCGATGGAGGCGCGGCAGCGGCGGCAGATCGTGTCATCGCCCGCCTCGAGCCGCTCGCCGCAAGCGGAGCACACGAGAGGGAGCATAAGGTCGAAAAGCCCCTGCGCCCAACCTCTTGTGTGGTCTAGAACCGCGGGCATCGCGCTTCTCTTTCCGGCGTAGCCCCCGAAACGGCAAAGACGCGTGTTGCCCTTCGCCTGAAGAGTCTCCCCGCTTCTGGGCAAGGTCTCTCACGAGAGCAAATCTAGTTCGTTCTCATAGAAACAGGGCAAGGAAGAGGCAAGGGAAAAAGGCAGGAAGAAAAGCGAATCCACGCGAGACGAGGCCCTTGCAAAAAGGGCGGCACGGACATCCTGCCCGTGAAAAGAGGGCTGTTTCTGCTCGGAAAGCGCTATGAATCATCGGCGAGACGCCGATGCCACCAGGGACTGAAGGTCCGGGCCTTTCTGTCCGCGCCGCATTCCCGGGCGACCTTCGAAACAAAGAAGGCGGGAATCAAGTTGCACAGTTGAGCCAGAACGCTCAGATTCGCGCGTGTCGGGTTGCGGGCCATGGCATTCTCCTTCGCGGGATGCGGCCGCTTTGTGGTTTTGTCAGGAAAACACTGCCCGCAAACCGGCGCCCGTTCCACCTTCCTATGGGACGACAGTGAGATCAAATGCAAAATTTGAGCGCCGGATAGTCGATTTTCCCGCCAACCTTTTGGGGTTGTTGACGTCTATTGTATAGTGGCATGGCCGTCTCGGCCATGATCCTCCACGGGCGGGGCGCCCGTGCCACAATGGCGCGCCAAAAAAAGCGCTTCGACAGCCTTCATTGCTCCGGAGAAAAGGGAAAATCCGACCATGCCGGATAAGAAAAGAGGATGCCGGTTTTATGCTTTGGCGGGGCTGCTGACGGCGGCGCTGGTTGTCGCGTGGACGGCGATTCTTCTTCTCACGCCGTCCGAGACGCCGAAACTCGATCCGGTCGAGATTCTCGGCCCCGAAGGCGCGGCGAAGATGATCCCCGCGCCCCGCGAACCGATCCGCCGCCAAGAAAACCTGGACCTTCTAGCCCAAGCGCCCGAGGACGCTCCCGACAGGAGATTCATGGAAGAACTGCTGAAGATCCAGGAGCGGGACGGCCGCGATAATGCCCTGATTTATTACGTTCAGGCCGGCTGGTTGACGCCGGACTACCGTGAATCAATCGCTCCACACAAGGAACTGATAGAGGACGTGCTCGAAAACGGATGGCGCAGTCCCGAGGCAGACGCATTGCTGCCTCTTCTGGAGGCCTGTCAGCCGGCATTGGCGAAAATCCGCGAGGGCGCGGCGCTAGATTCCGCCCGCGGAATCGGCGCGACCGACGGCCCCGCAACGCCTGTTCCCAATTTCCTTGCGGCGCAGAGATCGGCGAAAATGCTCTGCGTCGAGGGACGCCGACTCGAAAGCGAAGGGCGCTATTCCGAGGCGCTGGAGAACTATCTTGTCGCCTTGACCATGGGGCGCGACTTCGGTTCCGAAGGCGGCGTGCTCATCAGTCATCTGGTTGCATTTGCGATAGACGCCACCGCGCTCAGGCAAATCAGTCGCCTAGAAGAGAGGGGAAATCTCGGATCGCCCGATATCGAGCGCATTGTGGTTCGTTTGAAACGGATCGAAGAAACGCTTGGAACCTTGGCCGACGCGATGCAAACCGAAATGGTCGTGAAGCTTTCATTGCTCAAGCCGCTTCTTGAGGATCCGGTGAAGTGGAGAAAGGCATTTCCGGTTCTTCCGCGGTCTGGTTTGCCTGACGACGACTTTTGGGGCAAGGCAGCAGATCTTGTCGAATGTATGACCGATAAACAGAAAAGAGACAATTACTTTGGCAGAGTCTATGATAACTACAGATTCCGGCAAAACCCGCAAAGGATCGGTCGCGATCTGGAGGACATAAACCAGATGCAACAGGAGTTGACAGCCAAGCCGTGGTGGGGAAACTGGCAGGAGATCGAGAAAAAGTTTGATGAAAAAGTCGCCGCTTCTCATCCGTGGGTTCGGGTGCAACCCTTTATCTCGGTGCTCCAGATAAAGGAACGCGAGTTGGTCATGATCTCCCGCCTTCGCGAGGCGCGTCTATCCGCGGCGCTGGAACTCTGGAAACGCGAACAAGGGCGATATCCCGAAAGCCTCGATCCCCTGGCGGGGCGCTATTTCGAGAACGCGCTGCCGGTTGACCCTTTTTCGGGAGAGCCGTTTCGCTATCGCGTCGCGCCGGACGGAAGCCAATACCACCTCTGGAGCATCGGCCCGGACTCCGAAGACCAGGATGGCAACCTGTCCTACGACCCCTCAAATGGCTCAAGAAGTCCGGGTGATATCTTTTGATCGTTTCCCGCTATAAAGAGATCCATCGAGCCCACCTGGTCCCCCGGCGCCTGCCGGGCGAGGGGAATGCGCTTGCGTTGGCTCTGCGCCTTCTGCGCCCGCGCGGCGTCGTCGATCTGAAGAGCACGCCGGGCGATTTCTCCCCCGTTATTGCGCTCACGCGGATCGTTGTTGACGAAATCCGCCTCCAGGGGTTGCGTTGCGGCCCCTTCGACAAGGCGATCGACCTTCTGGCGCGGCATCCTTTCCCTGTGGTAGAACTCGTCACGGAGGATTGCCCGCTCGAACAGACCGCTCGCGCCGTTGCGCGCGCGAAGGAAACGTCGAAAGTCCTGATCCGATGCGCACGATCACGCGATTGACCGCGACCGGCCGCCGGGCCGCGCGCACGACGATCGAGCTCGACGGCGAGGAATGGGCCGCCGTCGACACCGAGGTCGTTCTGGCTCGCGAGCTTTCGCGAGGCGACGTTCTTGACGAAGGGACGCGCGAAGCGATCCTCGCCGACGACGCCTTCGTCCGCGCGCGCCGCGCCGCCGCGTGCCTTTTGCAGACGCGCCCGCGGTCGGTGGCCGAACTCCGTCGCCGCCTCGAGGAGCGGAAATTCGACGAGAGAACGATCGATCGCGCCGTCGCGCACTTCGAGGAAAAAGGCGATCTCGACGACGCCCGCTTCGCCCGCGTTTTCGCCCGCCACCAGTTCAAGACGAGACTCGTTGGCCCTCTGAAGGTCCGCGCGCAGTTGCGCCAGCTCGGCGTCGACGAAGGCCTCATCGATCGCGCTCTCGCACAAGACCCCGCCGCCGCGCCGGCCGAGCAGGAACGCCGCGCGCGGCAACTTATCCGGCGCCGCCTCAACCGCCTCGCCGGCGACGACGATCCGGTCCGCCGCCGAGGCAGGCTCCGCGCCCTTCTGCTGCGCTCGTGGTTCGATCCCGAAACGTTCCGGCCGCTTCTGGACGAGGCCGCCGACCGGGGCGATTGAGAGCCCGCGCGTCCGGAGCGGACGCGTCAGTCCGCGTCGGATGAGACCGTTTCCCAGGCGGAGGCAAGAAATCCTTGTCCGGCAGCGTTGGGTAACGTAGGAAGAGGCGACCCAGAGTCGGCGATGCTGGCTCTGCGACGGGCTGACGTCTGCGCGCGATCTGTGCCGCGCTCGGGAGGGAGACAGGGATGGCTCTGTATGTCAACAACGAGAAGATCGAGGAAGAAGAGGTCCAGAAAGAGGTCGAGCGGCTCCGAGCGCGTTACGAGCAGACCTTTCCCGAGCAGAGCCGCGACGAGCAGCGGGCGCAGCTCGAGGAATGGTCGCGAGAGAACGTTATCGAGCGCGTCCTCCTGCGCCAGGCCGCTCTTCGCGATCCGGAAGAGATCCCCGCCGACGAAATCGAGAAGGCCCTCCGGGCGCTCATCGAGGAGCGCGGCGGCGAGGAGCCGTTCCGCAAGGCGTTCGGCGTCGAAGCGGGGGGCGAGGACGCGGTTCGCAAAGACGTCGAGGAAAGGCTGCGGGTGGAGCGCATGATCGAGAAGATCGCGCGCGACGCGCCGGAACCCACGGAAGAGGATCTGCGCAAGTTTTACGACGAGAACCCCGACCAGTTCATGGTCCCCGAGACGGTTCGCGCGTCGCACATCGTCAAGCATCTGGCCCCGAACGAGGAGTCGGGAGAGATCCTTGAGGAAATGAAGCGGATTCTGAAGAAGCTGCGCAACAACGAGAGCTTCGAGGAGATGGCCCGGACCTGCTCGGACTGCCCCGACAACGGCGGCGACCTCGGGGTCTTCCCGCGCGGGCAGATGGTCCGGGAATTCGACGACGCGGTCTTCGCGCTCGAAGAGGGCGAGATCAGCGGCGTGTTCCGCACCGAGTTCGGCTACCACATCGCCAAGGTGACCGAAAAGCATCCGGCGCATCTCTGGCCCTTCGAGGAAGCGCGCGAAACCATCGCGCGGGAGCTTCCCAAGCGGATGCGCCAGGACGCCATTGACGCCTTCGTCGACAAAGAGAAAGAAAAAGCGACGATCGAGGAACGCGACGAGTAGGCGAAAGGCGCCCCGGGGACTCCTGCGCGCCATAGGATTCCGTGGGTCTGTCTCCACGCGGAATCCCCTGAATCCCGCGAACTGGAATCTCACGGCCCCGCGCGGTAGAGATCGCCATCGCTCCTCGTGCCGTTGGTGGCGTCGTAGAGACCGACCGTGTGAATGTTGACCACGAGGTCGGGGCCCATGCTCCAGATGATGTAGAGCTTGCCCTGGTTGTAGAGATTCCTGGCGAAGGTGCTCCCCGGCTCCCCCCAGCCAGTGATGTGCTCGGGGAGGTTCTCCATGTGGTAGTTCCAGGCGTTTATGCCGAAGAGGTCCTCTCTGTTGTTGAAGATCTCGGCAAACGGGCACTGAGGCACGGACGTGATGTAGGCGATTGGGGACGTGAGGGGGTTGAATTCCCAGCGGTCGTTCCTGTGCGGAATGTAGGCGTTGTTGTCCACGCGGTACGCTTCGAGAGCGACGGCGAGCGTGCGCATGTCGTTCTCGGCGCGCGAGATTTTGGCGCGGACCTGGGCCTCAAGGAAATTCGGCACGGCGATGGCGGCGAGAATGGCGATGATGGCCACCACAATCAGAAGCTCGATGAGGGTGAATGCGGCTTTTTTTTCCGTCATGATCTGCTCCTTCGTCCGGGTTAGGGCTCCTTCCCGTGAGCGCCCGTCCCAAGTCTGGCGGACTCACGAGCGCAGCCTAAGTGCTCCAGCTCAAAAGTACGGTGACGTATTTTCCCCCTCATTTCATGCCGCAAGGCGGTTCTCTGCATGATGCGAGATTCTCTCCAACACGCGCTTGAGATCGTCTCGGGTGAATTTCCATTCGAACGGCTCGGCGATC
>DATKZW010000567.1:0-3242 GCA_035527775.1 Sumerlaeia bacterium
TCTGGATTCTCGGCATGTTCCAACCGACGCCCAAAACGACGATCGTGATACCGTTCAACCCGGGACCGGAGGGTCGGTTGGGGCCGAAGATCAACGACAAGTACTTCGGGAAGGTTCCGGCGGAGCGCTTGATCGTGAAGGACGACGCGCTTTTCTTCCGAGGCGACGGCAAGTGTCGCGGCAAGATCGGCATCCCGCCGCGGCGGGCGAAGCCGATATGCGGGAGTTACGACGCCGCGCGGCGTGTCTTGACTCTGGTGCAGTACACGAAACCGGAGGGCGCCGCGGACTACGTCAACTCCATGTGGGAACTGCAGAAGGAGCCCTACGCGGGCGACGTCGTGAACTCCTACAACGACGGCCCGGCGGGACCGGAGGGGAGTCTCCTGGGACCGTTCTACGAGCTCGAGACGTCCTCGCCCGCCGCCGCCCTCAAGCCGCAGGAATCGATCACGCACATTCACCGGACGTTCCATTTCGAGGCCCGGGAGAAGGACCTCGACGCGATCGCGCGCAAGACCCTGGGCGTGGGGTTGAGGGAGATCAAGAAGGCCTTCGATTGACGGGAAGCGCGCGCGGCCGCGGAAGAATTGCAGCGCCTCGGCGCGGCCTTTGCGCCCATCGAACTCCCGGTTGTCGTCGCTTCGGCGCCGAGCAATCCGCCGCTTTCCCTACCATCGTCCCCCGCTCGGCCGCGGGCAACGCCCTGCCGCAAGCCGCGCCATGACCGGGACAAGACAGCCGCAGTGACGGCACGTTGTGCCGTACTGAAGATCCGGACACGAGCGGCAAAGATCCAGGCGCGACCGGCAGACCCCATCCGCAACCAGCTCGCCGGGATGCTCGCGAAGATACTCCGCGAGGATCTTCTCTATCTGTTCCGCGCTCAGACGCACGCTGACGCCGCAGCCTTTGCAGGGCGCCGTGTTCCCGGTTGATCTCTCCATCGGTCTATGACAATTCCAGAACGACCACCGACTTCGACGGCAACTGGATCGCAACCGAGTTCCCAGAGAGTTTCGCGCCGGTAAAAGGAACAGGGCGGACGTTCTCCGGCTCGTCGAAGGTGTTGTGCGCCGTGATCGCGTCGGCCGTCAGCGCCCGGCCCGCGACCTGGGAGACGTCCTTCCCGAGAACGACGCACACGAGGTCCGCGCCGTTGTTGGGATCCGCGTTGCAGAGGGAGACGTGGATCTTGCCGTTCGCGTCGAGGGAGGCCGAGGCGCTGACCTGCGGAATGGAATCGCCGCCGAAGCCGTACTTGTCGCATTCGAGATCCAGGGGAAGCAGCGTCGCGTCCTGGTGCGCCTTGTACATCTCGAACACGTGGTAGGTGGGCGTCAGGAGCATCTTGTCGCCTTCCGTCAGAATCATGGCTTGGAGGACGTTGACGGTCTGGGCGATGTTGGCCAGGCGCACGCGCTCGCAGGCGCGGTTGAAGACGTTGAGCGTGAGGCCCGCGACGAGCGCGTCGCGCAGGCTGTTCTGCTGGTAGAGGAAGCCGGGGTTCGTGCCGGGCTCGACCTCGTGCCACGCGCCCCATTCGTCCACGACGAGCGCCACCCGTTTCTCGGGGTCGTAGTGGTCCATGATGGCCGAGTGCCGCGCGATCAGTTCCTCCATGAGGAGCGCGCGCTTGAGCAGGGCGAACCAGTCTTCCTCCTGGAACCGCGTGGCCGACCGGCTCTTCTCGCCGCTGCCGCAGTAATAGTGGAGGGCGAGGCCGTGCATGTGGCGTCCCGCCTCGCGCATCAGGACCTCGGTCCAGCGATAGTCGCCTCCCGGAGCGCCGCACGCGACCTTGAAGAGCTCATTGCCGGAGAAGTTGCGCAGGTAGGTCTGGTAGCGCCGGTACTCGTCGGCGTAATACTCGGGGCGCATCGACCCGCCGCAGCCCCAGTTCTCATTCCCCACGCCCCAGAACCGGATTTTCCACGGCGCGTTGCGGCCGTTATGGCGGCGCAAGTCGGCCATGGGGGACCTCCCGTCCAAGGTGATGTACTCGACCCATTGCTGCATTTCGCGGACTGTTCCGCTCCCGACGTTTCCGCAGATGTAGGGCTCGCATTCGAGTTGCTCGCACAGGTCCATGAACTCGTGCGTGCCGAAATGGTTGTTCTCCGTCACGCCGCCCCAGTGCGTGTTGACCATGGTTGGCCGCTGGTCTTTAGGGCCGATGCCGTCCATCCAGTGATACTCGTCGGCGAAGCATCCGCCCGGCCAACGCAGGTTGGGAATCCGAATCCCGCGCAGCGCCTCGACAATGTCGCGGCGTATGCCGCGGACGTTCGGGATCGGCGAACCCTTGCCGACCCAAAACCCGTCGTAAATGCACCGCCCGAGATGCTCGGAGAAGTGTCCGTAGAGGTGCTTGCTGATCTTGTGCTTGCCCAGGTCCGCGTTGATGGTAATTCTGTTCATGTTTGCTCTTCCTTGTTTGCGATTTGGCGAGAGGGACGGGCCCTCGCGCACAGAAGGCTCTTTCAAAACGCCTTCGCCAGGATTTCGGATAGTTCTTCATCGGTCAGGGGGACGGGGTTTCCCTTCATGCTGCTCGCCGATCGGGACTTGGCGATGAGGTCGGGGAAATGCTCTTGCCTCAGACCGAAAGCGGACAGCGGCGGCGCGTTCAAAGCGGCGCAGAGACCCTGGACCCAGGCGACGCCGTCAGCCGCTGAAGCCGTCGACTTCCCGGTCAGAATGCGGGCGGTTTCGACGTACCGCCCCAACGCGGGGGAGTCCGGGGCGCGGTCTTGGAGAACGCGGACGTTCGTTTCCATGACGTAGGGCAGCAGCCGGCCGCATACGGCGCCGTGGGGCGCCGAATACATGCCTCCGAGCGGGCCGGCGAATCCATGGACCGCGCCGAGCTTCGCGTTCGCCAAGGCAAGTCCGCCGAAGAGACTGGCGAGCGACATGCCTTCCCGAGCGTCGCGATCATCGCCGTTTTCATAGGCGCGCCGCAAGCAAGCGCCCGCGCGCCGCAGTCCTTCCCGGCAGATTCCATCCGTCAGGGGGTTGGCCTGGGGAGTGACGAAGGCCTCCATCAGTTGCGTCAGGGCGTCGAGACCGGTCTGGGCCGTGAGGTCCGGCGGCATGGAATAGGTGAGGACGGGGTCCACTATGGCCAGCGTCGGCAGCATGAGGCGGCTGCGCACGCTGACCTTCACGCGGTGTTGGGGCGACTCGATGACGGAATTGCGCGTGACTTCGGCGCCGGTTCCGGCCGTCGTGGGGATCGC
>DATKZW010000568.1:0-2800 GCA_035527775.1 Sumerlaeia bacterium
CGCCCGCCTGCAACTCGACGTCGGTGAGAACAATCACCCGGTCGTCGCGCGTCGTCATGGCCGGCTCGATGCGCCAGACGCCTTCCTGGGGCCGCGCGACGGCAATCAGTTCGTAGCGGGGAGCGGAAAACCAGTGAACTCCTTCAAAGCGGTCCGACGTTTTCTCCGTGATGGCGCGGCCGTCAGGCTGGACCAAGCGCACCGGCTCGCCGTCTCCGCCGTGCGTTATCAGGAAGGTCGCTTCGCGGACCGAAAGGTCCAGCGGGACGCGGTTGTTCGTAATGGGCACGGTCTGGGGCTGGGCCAGTTCCTCGAAGAGACGAAGGAAGAGCCGCTGCAGCTCGTCGTCGCGATCCCCCTGGACGCAAAGGCCGCCGGTGGCCTCGGAGAGGCGCTCCAGCAGGTCGCGATCCGCCGACGAAGAGAACGCGATGCAGTGGATCTCCACACCCGCTTGGATGAACTGGGTTGCCAGGGACCCTCGAATCCCGGCGATCGACGCCTTGTCGGCCTCCTCGCCGCGACCCAGATCCACCTTCCCATCGGTCATCAGGAGCACGGCCCGTGGATGATCGGACCGCCCGTCGCGCTTCAACTCGGCCAACGCTTGGCGCAGGACCTCCTCGATGTCCGTGTACCGGCCCGTGGAGCGGACGCCCTTGATCTGGCGGAGCATCCGGTCGCGCCTCTTGCCGGGCTCCACCGGCCCGATCTCCTCCAGGAGCCGCACGCCCGTGGCGAATCCCGCCAACCCCACACGATGGTTCTCGTTGCAGAGCATGAGGAAGAGCCTGGCCGCGTCGCGGCGGGCCCCCTGAGGATCCGTCTGCTTCATGCTCCCTGATTCATCCAGAAGGAGCATCAGGTCGAAACGGCGGGGCGCGGCCCACGCCGCCGCGCACGCTCCCATTACCACGCAGAGCGCCAGCAGACTTCGACGGGCCAATCTCATTGGGGGAACTCCCGCGGGGCCGCCGACGCGCCCCGCCGCCGCACTGGGAGAGTCCGGCGCGCACAAACCGACACGGCGGAGCGTTCGGAGAACCGCGCCCCGCAAGTCAATCGCATCTAACCAGAAAAAGGAAGGCCAAGCCAAGGGTTTTCGAAGGGAGCCGTCGGCAGACTACTCCGTCCGTTGTCTTCTCGGGCGCTCTTCCCAATCGTCTCAGGGGCTGCTTCTGAGCGCCAGTTTCACGACTTCCTCCACGGTCGCCGTCCCATCCCCCATGGTTCGAAGGGCCGCCGCCACGCAACGCGAAGCGGCCGCCGGCTTGAAGCCGAGTGACTGCAAGGCGGCCACTGCGTCGTCAAAAACCCGCGCCTCGCCCTTCGCCGGCCCGCGTCCGCCGTCAGACGGTTCGCCGGCCTCGCCCGGCCCTCTCTCCTCCGGGGGGGGCGGCGGGAAGCGCTTGAGGCGGTCTTTCATGTCGACGACCAGCCGCTCGGCCTTCTTGCGGCCGAGGCCGGGGACCCGCGTCAGCGCGCCAACGTTGCCCATCCGAACGGCCGAAACGAATTCCGCGATGGACATCGTGGACAGAAGATCGAGGGCCGTTCGCGGACCGATCCCGGGGACCCCGAGGAAGATGTCGAACACGCTTTTCTCCTCGAGCGTGCCAAAGCCGTAGAGGTCCATGGCGTCTTCACGAACGACGAGCGACACATGCAGCGCGACCTCCTCGCCCAGGGCCGGCAGCCGCTCGACGGTCGACGCCGGCAGATCCAAACCGTAGCCGACTCCTCCCGCGTCGACAACGATATGGTCCTTGTCTGCCTTGAGGAGTTTTCCGCGTAAGTGCTCGATCACCGCTTCTGGCTTCTCCGCGTCGGTTTCAGGTCTGTTCAACGGGCAGCATCAGGCTGATTTGCGTCTTGTTGACGGCGAGATAAGGCGCCTCGTGGACAAGATCGCCCGTCGCGACGGCATAGACGCGGGCGTCCGCCAAAGCTTCAAACTCGCGCTCCGCAACGTTCAGTTTGTCGCTGAGCCGCTCCCCCTTTGGGAGCACAAGGGTCCCCTCTATTCGATGGTGAGGAGTGTAGACAACGACGCGGACGTTCCGATCCTGAGTCGCCATGTTCCGCGTTTCCCTTTCCCGTGGGGCTGTCGCCCCGACTGGCTCGCAATATAGTGCGGGGCATCCGTTCTTGTCACGGAAATACTGGCCCAGTTCCCGGTTGCGCGGGAGCGGCGGGCCGAGTATGATGCCGCCCCTGGCGCGTCGAGGAAGACGGGGGGGACGCGCGTTCCCGTGGGGCGCGAGAGATGCAGCGGGTCCCGCCCGCGGCGAGGCGCGGACCGCGGCCAGAAACGAAGCCGGGGACGGAGAATCCCGACGGCTCAGAAGGAGGATGATGGGAAATGCCCGCCGTTCCGGTCCAGAAAGTGTCGAACGGGATGAAACTCGTGTTCAACGACGACGTATGGACGATCGTCGAGTTCGCCCACCGCAAACCGGGCAAGGGAGGCGCGTTCGTACGAATCAAGATGAAGAGTCTGACGACGGGCCGCGTCCATGAGGCGAATTTCCAGGCCTCCGAACGCGTCGAGGAGGCGGAGGTCTCTTACCAGAGAATGTCGTATCTCTACCAGGATGGCGAGGACTACGTTTTCATGAACACCAACACCTACGAGCAGATTCCGATCGGCCGGGAACTGCTGGGGCAGAAGTCCCTGTTCCTTGCGGAAAACTCGGAGGTGTCCGTGGTTTTCTGGGACGACCGCATCGTGGCCGTGGAACTTCCCGCGAAGGTGGAGTTGCGGGTGGTTCAGACCGACATGGTTGATAAGGGAAACACC
>DATKZW010000569.1:0-5072 GCA_035527775.1 Sumerlaeia bacterium
TGGACGAGGGTTTGCGTGGAGACGAAACTGACCAGCGGCAGGAAGGGGCAGTATTCGTACGCGCCGACGTCGAAGCCTTCGCCCGTTCCGTCGAAGGGGCGCGGGCGCATGTCGAGGTCGTCAAACAGCGTGGACGTCGAGAGACCCGCGTCGATGCAGGGCGAGCCGGAGAGGATGTGGTAATCGTAGACCTGGTAAGCGTCCCCCGCCGCGGCGCGGTCCGTGAAATCCCCCGCCAGCGAGATGACGGTCGCCGTGTTGGACGTGATCATCGCCTGGAGTTCTTGTGCGAGGTTGGGGTTGATGAGTTTCGTCGCCAAGGTCCAGGTGGTGGGGAACGAGGCGGAGGAATCGGTCAGCAGAGTGCTGCTGCTCGCCGCGTCGTAGACCACGCCCCCCGCCGCGTCCCACGAGCCGCCGGGGCCGCCGATGAAGAGGGGGTCGCCCGAGAGAAGGAAAGAGGCCTCGGCCACGTTCGCCTCGAGCTCCTCGATTTGCGAGTCGGAATACTCCACGCCGTCTTCGAACTCCGGTCCCACGAAGTCGCGGTAGGCGCCGTCGGGGTTGGCGTGGAAGAGCGTGTAAGACACGGTGGCGTCCCCGGTGTCGAACATCTCGTAAACGGCGAAACTCGTGTTGCCCGTCAGGATCGTGTTCACGATTTTGGGAGTAGCCGAGCCGGTGTCGCACACGATCCCGCCGCCCCATCCATGCAAACTGGTGGGAGTCCATCCTCCATACGACACATTGTCGGAGATCGTGCAGTTGAGGATGAGAGGAGAGAACGTGTGGACGTATACCCCGCCCCCCCCGTAACTCCAAGCGGGATCGGGAGCGGCGGCGACGTTGCCCGCGATCAGGCAGTTGGTGATGAGCGGGAAGGATATGGTGCAACTTATGCCGCCGCCCATCCAAGCGGTGTTGCCGAAGATGCGGCAGTGGGCCAAGATGTTGCCGCCGTGGGCGTGGGCGGGGGCCCAGCCGTGATTGAAGAAACTGACCCCGCCTCCGTCAATTGCGTTCCCACCGGTGATGCTGAAACCGTCCAATGTGGCGAAACCGACATCGTTGAAAAGGACGACTCTCCCGCCCATCCCATCGATGAGGCTAACGTGGCGCAGGAGGTCGCGTTCGGCAGGCGCATTCTGCGAGCCGTCGCCCGCGAAGCCGCCGTAGACCGCCACGCCCCACCGCATCGCGAGGTTCTCGCAGTAACGGCCCTCCGCCACAAAAACGCTCTCGCCGAAGGCGGCGGCGCACAGACCCTCCCCGATCGTCTTGTACGCTTGGCTCCACAAACTGCCGTCGCCGCTCGAACTGACGGCGCCATTCACGTAAACCGTGGCAGCCGCGCTCCCGGGAGCGAACGCCGCCGCGGCGATCCCCAGGATGAGAGAAAGGGAAGGCATCGCCCCGCGACCCCGCACAGCAGTCGATGGGGGCTGCGCTCCCACTGCGAATCTGCCCGCTACCGCGCGCATATCTGGCGCCCCATCCCCCAAACTGTCCGAACCCAATCCCATTCTCTCCGTTCCCACGCGCAAAGTCAAAGGGAATCCTGTCCAAGACTGTTCTTGCGGACGACCGCCTCGATGGAATACTCCCCGTCGCTATGGCGAAGCGGGTCCGCGATCGTATGGCCCTCCCGGCATTCCTTGACATAGATGATCTCGACGTCGGTCAAGGCTCGACGCAGGAGCGGAACGAGCCCGATCGTCGCCGGCTCTTCGTCTCGGTCGATCAGGAAAAAATGCCGGTGATTGCGGTTCCATCGTGAGGGAAGGTCTTTCTTCTTCTCGTACAGATCGCGGTGCGGAAGGTAAAGGATCAGGCGGCC
Source organism: Sumerlaeia bacterium (assembly GCA_035527775.1). GTDB lineage: Bacteria > Sumerlaeota > Sumerlaeia > UBA8349 > UBA8349 > DATKZW01. The sequence goes on from DATKZW010000569.1 coordinate 1,838, forward strand.
CCCCGGCTTCAGAACGCGCCACCAATTCCGCAATGCCGCCGCCGGATGGGCCATGTCTTCGAGAGTGTGGGAGGAGTAAACGAAGTCGAACGTCTCGTCTTTGAGGCCCTTCAGACATTGGGCGTCGCCGTGCTCGATGTCCCACCCTTTGGCGGTCTCCGTCACGAGATCGCCGCCGTAGCCGATGTCCAGTCCGAGGCCTTGGCAGTACTTCCCGAAGAACCCCTCCCGCATCCGGCGCGCTTTGGCCTTCGACGTTTCGAGCCACCGGCGCGGTCTGCCGAAGGTTCGCCACTTCCACAGGCGCAGGGCGAAGGCTAGCCTGACCAAGACGGCGTGGATCCTTCTCAAAGACCGCCGCACGCGCCTTGGGATTCGTTCTCTCGAAGGAAGGGGCATGTCTCTCCGGATGCCGCTTGCGCTCGCAGGGCGGGGGGACGTCCCGGTTCTCGCCGCGTCCACGCCCGATCAGGCGCCGTCGTTCGTCCGCGGCCGGGTGAGGAGAGCGACGGCATGGGCGGCGATGCCCTCGCCGCGGCCGATGAAGCCGACCCCCTCGCTGGTAGTTGCCTTGATGTTGACTTCGCCCGGGCCGCCGGCCTTTTGGAGGACTCGATGGAGCTTGACCTGCATGGCGTCGACGTGAGGCTGGAGTTTGGGGCTTTCGGCGATCACGGTCGCGTCGACGTTCTCAACCTGGTATCCCTTCTCGGCGACAAGGGCGACGACCTCTTCGAGGAGTTTGATGCTGCTGATCCCGGCGAACCGGGGATCGTCGTCGGGAAAATGGCGCCCGATGTCGCCCAAGCCGGCGGCGCCCAGGATCGCGTCGCAGATCGCGTGGGTGAGAGCGTCCGCGTCGCTGTGGCCTTGGAGTCCCTCGAGGTAAGGGATCTCCACGCCGCCCAGGATAAGGGGACGGCCTCGGCGAAAAACGTGAACGTCAAAGCCTTGTCCGACTCTCGTTTCGCGCATAAGCGAGATCCCCGGCAAACGTCTCAGGAGACTCCTCCGGGTTCCTGGCGCCCGCGGGCCTTGAGCAGTTTCTCAGCCCGCTCGAAGTCCTCCGGAAGGGTCACTTTCAGGTTCGCGGGCGGCGCGGGGACGATCTGGACGCATCCCCCCCAGGCCTCGAAGATGCCCGCGTCATCGGAAAAATCGGCGAGGCAATCCGCTTGTTGGCGGTAGGCCTCGACGAGTTCGGCGTAGCGGAACCCCTGAGGGGTCTGGGCGGCCCAGAGAGTCCGTCGCTCCGGCGTTTCGACGACGCGCAGACGGTCATCAACCCGTTTCACTGTTTCGGTCACGGGTCGAGCCAGGATTGCCCCCCCGTGGGCGCCAGCCGCCGCCATGCACTCCCGCACCGCCTCGAGAGGGGGGAAGGGCCGAGCGGCGTCATGGATCAGGACGATCTCCGGCGCGGGTTGGAGCGCCTGCAGCGCCCGCCAGACGGTTTCCTGGCGGTGGGAGCCGCCGGCAACCAACTGCACCTTCTTGCCGTGGGCCGAGCCCAGGAAAGCCCTCCGTTCAGTGGAATCCAAGCTTTCCGCGTCCAGACCGACGACGATCCGGTCGATCTCGGGCAGGCGGTCAAAGAAGCGGAACGAATGCACGACCAGAGGCGCCCCGCCCAGCATTGCCCACTGTTTCGGCGCGTCGCCCCCGCGCGGGGGCTGGGTTGAAGAAGCCGTTGCGCGGCCGCAACCCGCCCTGTGGCCGCGACCTGCCGCGGCGATGACCACGGCTGTCGAGGGGGCCAAAGGGAGGTCTCCTTTCCGGTCGATCTCTTCGCACGGGAGACGCCGGACCCCGAAGAGAGGCCGGCGGAGCCGCAAGCGCGCCCGTCCGGCGGGTCCCGTCAGCGGATGCGGTCAACGCCGGGCCGCCCGCGTCAGCTCGGGCAGCGAGTCGTCCCTGACAAGGGGCCGCGCAAACACCATCCGTCCGGTGTTGGTCTGCAAGACGCTGGTGACGACCACGTCGATCTCCGTGCCCAGATGCTCGTGCCCTTCGTCGACGATCACCATGGTGCCGTCTCCGAGGTAGCCGACCCCCTGATTGGGCTCCTTGCCGTCGCGGATGATCGAAAGGGGGAGAGTCTCGCCCACAAAGACCGCGGGTCGCAGCATGTTGGCCAACTCGTTGACGTTGAGAACGGAGACCTTGTAGAGGGAAGCGACCTTTTGGAGATTGGAGTCGTTGGTGATGACCTGGGCTTCCAGGTCACGGGCCAGTTCGAGCAACTTGCGGTCCACATCCGGAACGTCCGGGTAGTCCTTCTCTACGACCTGCAGGTTGGGGAAATCGTTCTGGAGGGCCTCAAGGATCGTCAGTCCGCGACGTCCCTTGGCTCGCTTGATCGGGTCGGCGCTGTCCGCCAGGACTTGCAGCTCGCGAATGACGAAGGAGGGCACGATGACGTTGCTGTGGAGGAAGCCGGCGGCGATCATCTCGCGGATGCGCCCGTCGATGATGACGCTCGTGTCCATGATTCGAGCCACTGCCGGCCCGGGGCTGGCCAGAACAAAGCGCAAGCCGCCCAGGCTGATCTGACCGGCGTGTTTCAGCGCAATCATCATCCCCAGATAGCCGAAGAGGAGATTGCATACGATCCGGGCCGTCTTGGAGCTGCCGATCAGATTCTCGGGGATCGTCTCATAAACCAGCATTGAAACGACGAGACCGAACAGCAAGCCGGCCGAGGCCAGGAAAATGCGCTTGGTCGTGACCGTGCGCAGACTGTACTCGAAGAGCACGATCACGATGGCCATGAGGAAAGAGAGGATGCTGACGTCGATGGCGCGGGCCATATTCGCCGCGTCAGCCGCGTCCGAGCCTTTGTAGGTCGCCCAGAAACCGCAGGCGGTGGCCAGGAGCACGAAGAGAATGCGAGCCAGAACAATCGGGCGCAGCATCATGACGGCATCGCCCTTTCTCGCCGATTCGAACAGACGCTAAGATGACTATATGCCTCAGTCCCGCTTTCGGCGCAAGGTTTTTCATCCGCGGCGCCGCGGAAGCCGGGACCGGGCGGCGGGGAAAAAACCGTTTGACTGGACGCGACGGGGAATATAGGATGGGGGTGTCTTCGAGGAGGGGCGGCAGCTTCTCCTCCCGACGCCCCCTCGGGCCGACGTTTTTTGCCCTTTTTGGCCGCGCTAGGTGGGGAGATACCGGTTCCCTGTAACCTGTAACCCGGTATAGCAGGGCTGAATCCCCTTCCGAGGCCTTTCGG
>DATKZW010000570.1:0-4475 GCA_035527775.1 Sumerlaeia bacterium
CCGATTCCGGCGCCCGATCCGGTGACCAGTGCAACGGGAATGGCGCTGGGCTTCATGGGTCGGCTCTCCTCTGGCGTCCGATCCGTTCCCGCCACAGCCGAGGGCGGCTGTGCCACATTCTCATTCTGCGAGGCAGGTCGCGTATGCTCGCTTGATTCTCTCCAGAACCTTCGTCTGGTCGCCACTCCAGCATTCGTCCGAGAAAAGCTCGACCTCGTCGTGTCCCGTGAATCCGGCGGCCCTGACCCAGTCGCGAATCCGGCGAATGGGGATGCAGCCCTCGCCCATGAGGGCGCGGTCGTTGAGGAGGTCGCGCGTGGGCGTGCGCCAGTCGCTGATGTGGAAAGATGCAAGCCAGCCGTTCGCGCCGGCGCGCCGGATTTCCCTCTCGAGGTCGGGGTCCCACCACACGTGGTAAACGTCGACGGTGACGCCGAGACCTGCGCCGCCGAGCGTCTCGACCACGTCGTTGGCCTGCTTGAGAGTGTTCACGGCGGAGCGGGAGTCGGCGTACATGGGGTGCAGGGGCTCGATCGAGAGCCTGACTCCCGCAGACTCGGCGCGCGGAAGAATCGCCGCGATGCCGTCCGCGACCTGTTTCCGGCTCTCTTCGAGAGGCTGCCCCGGCACGGCGCCGCACACGAGCACGAGAAGGGGGGCGCCGATCTCGGCCACCTCGTCAATGGCCCGCCGGTTGTCGTCGACCGCCTTGGAACGCTCTCGCTCCGTTACCGCCGGGAAGAACCCGCCGCGGCAGAAACTGACCACTTTCAGACCGGACTCCCGCAGAAGGGTCCCCGCTTTCTTAGGGCCAAAGGGCTCGATGTGCTGCCGCCAGACCGTGACGGCGGGTATTCCCGCTTCTCGGTAGCCCTCGATCGCCTCCGTGAGCGACCACGGCTTGGTCGTCATCGTGTGAAGGCAGAGATTGGAGAAATCGACGGGGGCAGTGCGCATATTTCGGGGTCTGAAGGCGGTTCGCGTTTTGCCGACTCCGTTTCGTCCGGCGGGCGATGGCGCGCTGGACTGCCTGGGAAACGGGAGTTGCCGAGCGGCGCAATCCTCGGCGATTCCGCCGGCCGTGTCAAGAGAATCGGGTTCGAAGACGCGCTTTGCCCTCCTCGCGCGAGCGCGAAAGGCGCTTGCGGACGCCCTTCCGCCGCTGGTAAAAGAGCGTCAGTCTCCGGCGGGGAGAAAAACGTGTACCGCAACGTCAGCGTCTACTACATGACCGGCACGGGGAATTCCTACCGGGCCGCGCGCTGGGCGGGCGAAGCGGCTTCGGCGCACGGCGCGCGCGCCCGCGTGGTCGCCATCGAGAACGCCCGGCCCGCCGAGGAAGTTCAGGAAAGCCCGGAAGACCTCCTGGGCCTCGTCATGCCAACTCACGGCTTCACGGCGCCCTGGCACATGACCTGGTTCGCCCTGTGGCTTCCTCCCCGGAAAGGGGCCCACGCCTTCTGCGTCGCTTGTCGCGCGGGGACCCGGTTCCGTCGGCTTTTCTTCCCCGGCGTCAGCGGGACGGCCACGTTTCTCATTGCGGCGATTCTGGCCTGCAAGGGATTCCGCGTGCGGGGAGTGATGGGGCTGGACATGCCCTTCAACTGGATGGCCGTCGTCCCCGGTCTGAATCCCTCGAGCGTGGCGGCCATCATCGCCCGCGCCCGACCGAAGACGGAGCGATTCATGGAGCGAATCCTCTCCGGCGAGCGCAACTGGCTCACCTTCGGCAACGCCGTGGAGATGCTGGCAGGGCTTGTCCTGCTCCCGGTGTCGGTTCTCTACCTCTTGTTTGGCCGTTTCTTCCTGGCCAAGATCTTCTTCGCCAGCCGTCGCTGCACGGGATGCGGACACTGCGCGGAGAATTGCCCGGTGGGCGCCATCCGGATGGCGGGCGGCGCCCGCGAGACCGGCGCCGTCCGCCGGACGGCTGAAAAAAAACCGCGGCCCTACTGGCGCTACAACTGCGAGAACTGTATGCGGTGCATGGCCTACTGTCCCGAGCAGGCGATCGAGGTCGGGCACTCCTGGGCGATCCTTCTGGGGTGGCTCACCGTCCTGCCCGTCCCCGTCTATTGCCTGGCGGGCTTGATCACCCTCCTTCCCGCCTTGGCCGTCCTGGACGTTGGCTGGGCGCCCGAACTTCTGCAAACCGTCTACTTCTATCCCGCCGTCTTCCTGGGATACTACCTCTTCCACAAGCTCGTCGGTCTGGGTCTCTTCAACGAACTCTTCGCTCGCACCACGCTCACCCGATGGTACCGCCGCTACCGCGAACCCGACACGCAACCCGAGGACATTGCCCCGCGCAGAAGGAACGGCGCGAAGGCGTGCGGGCGGTTATGAACCGCGGATTCACGCGGATGAAACACGGGTTCTGAACCAACACCACGGTCGGTTGCGCCTCGCCCCGAGTCCATCGCGAGAAGGCCCTCGTCCCCGCTCGCCCGGTTCACGCGAACTCGCGGGGATGGCGCTTCTTGAGTTCCGGCACGGCCCAGCCGCGGCCGGTCTTCTCGAGGCGCTCGCAGTATTTGCGGAGCTGGCCGCTGGCGTGGCACGGGCCGCCCTCGCGGATCACGGTCCAGAGCGGATCTTCGGTCCACGGCATAGACCTCATCATCTCCTGATGCCACTGCTCGAGGCGGCGGGCCGCTTCGCCGCACAGCTCGGGCTTTTCCGGCGCGAGATCGCGTTGCTCGTAGGGATCGTCGGCCAGATTGAAGAGCATCTCGTCGGGAAAGAGCCGGTAGCCGTCGTGGTAGGTGCGCATGTAGAGCCAATCGCCCATCCGCACCGAGCGCTGGCAGACGTGGGCGCACTGGCTGATGACGAGGCGCTCGCGGCCGCAGTCCTTGCCTTCGAGAAGGGCGGGGGCGTAGCTCGCGCCGTCCCAATTCGGCTCGGGCTTTTTCCCAAAGAGATCGGCGAGGGTGGGCGCGAGGTCCAGGCTGTAATGGAGCCCCTGATCGACGTGACCCGCCTTGCATCCCGGCCAGCGGACGATCATGGGAATGCGGCACGTGGGGTGATCGGCGGTGGCGTGTTCGCCGTAGATGGCGAACTCACCCATGTTCTCGCCGTGATCGCTGGTGATGATGACAGCCAGATCGTCCATGACGCCTTTTTTCTCGAGGGCGTCGAGAATCTGGCCGATGTGGCTGTCCATGTAAGCGATGCCGCAGTCGTAGCCGTCAACCATGCGTCGCAGGTCCGTCATGTTGCGGATTTCGGCGGGGTGTCGGGGAAACTTCGGGTTCGGCGTGCTGTCGTACATCATGACTTCGCGCGCCGTGTGGGGGCCGACCGCTTGTTGGTGCCGCTCGACAACCTCTTCGGTGAGCCACTCCGGCAGAGGGTCGTTCGCGAAGGGATTGCCGAAGCTCTCAGGGGCGCGGTAGGGGGTGTGGGGGTCCCAGTAGTTGACATGGAGAAGCCAGTGGTCCTCCTTCGCGTTGCGCTCGATCCAATCGAGCGCGGTAGGCGTGATGTCTTCAGCCGATTCCATGCCTCCCTTGCCGGTATTGTACATTTCGTCGAATCCGGCGTAGAACCACCACGCGCTGTGGCGCTCGGCGAAAGGGCTGATCGAGACGGTGCGCAGGCCGACCCTCTTGGCGAGAAAGAAAGGAATCTGCTCCTGGCTCAGAGGATTGCGAAAGTGGCGCTGTCTGGGATCGAAGCGCATTTCGGTCGCCGTGCGGCTGTGGCCGACGACGCCGGTGTGAATGCCGAAACGCCCGCTCATTAGCGCCGCTCGCGAAGGGAGGCAGGGGGCGTCGGAGCAGTAGTAGTTGTCGAATCGCACGCCCGCGGCCGCGATCCGGTCTATATGGGGCGAGGTGTTGCGGTGGTAGCCGTAGCAGCCGAGGTGGTCGGCGCGCAAAGTGTCCAAGTCCAGAAAGAGGATTCGCATGGCTCAAGATCTCCTTCGAAAACCGTTCTCCCGGGAAGGGCGATCTCCCCTGTTCGAGGGTCCCGCAGAGATCGGGTCGGAACGATCTGCCCCGGAATCGCCCGCAGGTTCTCGGGCGGGCGCTCGGGCGCGGGCCATCATGCCCATCTCGGGCTTGGCGGTAAAGGCTTTTCCCAAATCGGTCGACGAAGGGGGCTCTCACAAATGCGTTGCGCCGGGGGCGGGGAGTGCTTACGCTTGAGTAAGTGAAAGCTCGGAGGCGAGAGCGATGGTTCCGCGCCACATTGTCTATCCTATTCTGTGCGAGCCGCTTTTCAAGCCGAAGATCTGGGGAGGGCGCAAGCTCGAGGCCCTCTTTGGAATGGATCTTCCGGCGGGCGAGAAGATCGGCGAGGCGTGGGTGGCGGCCGATCTTGCCGAGGGGTCGCCGCGCGTCGCAAACGGACCGCTGACCGGGGCGAGTCTGGGCGACGCGGCCCGCCTGTGGGGCGAGGCGATGATCGGCCCCGCCTGGCGAGGCAGACCGACCGGGGGCCGATTTCCGCTGCTCGTGAAATTC
>DATKZW010000571.1:0-2554 GCA_035527775.1 Sumerlaeia bacterium
TCGCGCCCGACACGAACGAACCGAACCGCCGTGGTACGTGACCCGTATGCCCGGCGGTGTGGGAGGAGAGGGGGCGCGAGCCCCCTCCCTATCCCGATTAGACGGCGCCGCATGCCATATTTCATGCCATATTTCCTCATACCATTGATCGTTTCAGTTGCGCTGGCTGCCGTATATGTTCTCGTTACTGATGCGCCTGTTTGGACGAAGCTGTTGGTTGCCGCGTTGCTGGCGGTCTCTTTCGTTTGGCGCTTCGGTTTGTTCTTGCAGGTTGGACTCGGTGTTTCCATTCTGCTCTATCTGAAATGCCTGAAGGCGCGCACGTGAGAACGCGCTCATTAGACAATGCCATCTTCCTGCTATGCGGAAGAAGCCTTGGTTCATGTCGGGCTGTTCCGACGGACGAGCGGCGCGAAGAACCCCAGCCAAGGGCGGCTGCGCCACACTTCGTTGGGGGCGCGGGGAGGCGTTCTCTCTCTTGGGCAGAGCAACGGCCTCGCAATCGAGCGCGTCGGCGTCGGGCGCTGAGCCGTCGCCGAAACCGAAGGGTTTTCTTACGGCCGACGCTTGAGAATCTTCGGAAAGTAGATCCACAGGTGCCCGAGGTCGTCGTCTTCGCCGAAGAAGATCTGGCCGTCGCGGCCGGTGACGGCGTCGCCGAAGACGTAGCCGTAGCGGCGGCGCTCGATGACCGACACGGCGACGCCCGTCGACGCGAGCTCGCCCGTGGCGGGATCGTAGCAGAAGTGCTTGGAGATCTCGTTCCCGCACGTCCCGAAGAGGCGCCCGTCGAAGGTCGCCGCCATGGGGCCGACCGGCGCCAGAAGCGTCTTGCCGAGGCAGTCGCTGAAGACGGGCTCGGAAGCCGAACCGTTGCCCTCGCGCATCGAGAAGAGACGCCCCTCGGCGTCGGCGGTGTAGAGCGTGCCGTCCACGGGGTCTCTTCCCCACATGAGGGGGGCGCTTTTCCAATCGCCCTTGGGCAGAGCAACGGCCTTCCGCTCGAGGGCGTCGGCGTCGGGCTTGTAGCGCCAGAGGGTGTCGTCGTCGTCCAGGCCGAAGACGCTTCCCTTGGATCCGAGGCCGAGCCTGGCCTTGCCGGTGATTTCGCCGATAACGCGGGGGGTCTCTTCGCCAAAACCGAGAACGAGAAGATGGCGTTCGGTGGCGATGATGACGCGTTCGTCCGAGGCGTCGGCGATGGCGTGCGCGATTCTCTCGCCCGCGACGACCTCGCCGAGGTCCTGGAACTCGGGCCGGGTGAAACCCCATTCCTGCAGGAGGTCGAAAGGCAATCCGTGAAGATCGCATCGGATGATGCGGCCTCCGCCGGGGCCGTTCACCGCCGCGATCAGTTTTTCCTTTCCGCAGCACACGCCGGCGCAGTGGGTGGCGTTTTTCACCGCGCCGATGTCAAAGACAATTCCCGCGGCGCCGTTGAGAACCCCGACGAAAAGGTGGGTCAGGCGCCCGCTCGTTCCTCCGTAGACGATGCCGTCCGGCGTGGCGTCGAGGGCCGTGATGTGGCTTTCGTCCGCCACGATCGGGGACGTGGCGCCCGGGAAGCAGAGCGGGAAGGCCACCATGGTTCCCTCGGTCGTAAAGGCGCCGTGGACGATTTCGCGCGCGATTTTGTGCGCGTCGGGTGAGTTCAAATCGAATTTCTTCCGTTTTGACATGGTTGGCTCCGATCTTTCTCTGCCTGCGGGACACCGTGGGGCGAACCCTTGCGTCGCCGCGCATGCGGGCGAGACGCCCGCGTTATCTAACCCGCGCTCGGGCGGGAGATTCGAAATCCGAAGCTCGAAATCCGAAGCAGATCCGAAGCCCGAACTCCCAAAGACCCATTCCCTGACTTCCGGTTCCCGACTCCAGGAGTGTCTTTTCAGCCTTCATCCTTTATCCTTCCGCCTCCCGCCTTCCGTCACCCCCACATCCGAATCGGCAGATGAGCGTCCTTCTTCTTGCGATCCTCGGGCAGGTGGACCTGGAAGATCCCGACGGGTCTCGGCCCGACGTGTCCGAAGAAGAGATTGCCGTTGTGGTCCGGCGCGCCGCGCGAAACGTACTGAGCGTTGTGGCCGGGGCGTTCGAGAATGGCGACCTCTTCGCGTTCGAGGGTTTCGGGATCGAGACGCCAGACCACGCCCTGGCAATTCCAGAAATCGCGGTCTCGGGCTTCGACGTTCCCCTCCTCCCACCGCGATGCCACAAAGTACAGCATCCCGTCGCCCGCGAACGCCAGACCCCCGGCGTGATCGAGGAAAGTGTTGAAGGGAATCGTCGTGTCGCGATCCTGCGTGAGAGGGCCGAGGTCCTCGACGCGTCCCCACTCGCCCTCTTCGTGCCAGATGCGCATCAGGTAGGGTTGGGCGATCCACGTTCCGGCGTAGACGCACTGGCGATCGGGCGAGGCGACGACGTCGTAGAAAACGCTGTGCCAGCCGTTTTGGAAGGCCGGGTTGTGGGGAAGAACGTAAGGCGAAGTTTCCATGCGATCTTTCTCAGGGTCGTAGCGCACGAGGCGTCCGTAGTCGCTCGTCGTCCAGACGCG